>CAINCZ010000136.1 GCA_903847195.1 uncultured Acidobacteriota bacterium
ACAGCCCCCCCCTGCCTCCTGCTCATAAGAACCACGTTGTTGCCCACCCCACAGATCGCCGGGGTGGGCCCTTTCTTTTTGCGCCTGTCCTGTCAAGCCGGCAATTCCTCGTAGCGCGCACCCGCAAAACGTTCAACAATGTAGGCACCGGGAGATTCGCATGGCCAGGCGGCACGCAATGCGCGAGCGTGATTGGGAGTCGCTCTTCACTCGACTCGAAGAGCTGGTCCTGTCCAACTCCGGCGAAGACCCCTTCGAGGAAATTTTCAAGCTCCTGATCGCCAAGCTGTGGGATGAGCAGCACAACCAGGGCCGCACCTTCGCTCTCACCCATGACTCCACTGCCGCCCGCATCACCATCGATCAACTGCTGCGCGACGCCGAGGCGCACTGGCCTGGCCTGATTCCGCCACCCGCGCACTCCCGCCTCGTCGACGCTCATCTGGCCGTCTGCGTCTCCGCCTTCGCCCACCATCAGCTTTCGGAGACCAGCTTCGAGGTCATGGACGGCGCCTTCGAATTCCTCGTCAGCCGCGCCGCCAAGGGCGCCAAGGGGCAGTACTTCACCCCGCGCCATGTCGTCGATTTCTGCGTGCGCATGCTCCAGCCCCGCCGCGGCGAGTTGCTCTGCGATCCCGCCTGCGGCTCCGGCGGATTCCTCGTCCACGCCATGCACCACGTCCTCGGTCCCGGCCCCGTCGATCCCGCCGCCTCCGCCCGCTACTGCCAGTCCGCGCTCTGGGGATTCGACTTCGACGCCCGTGCCGTCCGCGTCGCCCAGGCGCTCATGCTCTTCGCCGGCAGTGGCCGGGCCAACCTGCATCGCCTCAACAGCCTCTGGTCGCCTCTGGCGGCCCAGCGCGACCCCGCCTCTGCCTCCGTCACCATCGAGAAACTCATGCGCTCCCGCCTCAAGGGCTTCAAGGGATTCGACGTCATCCTCACCAATCCTCCCTTCGCCGGCGAAATCCGCGAAAAAGACCTGCTGGCCAGCTACTCCCTCTACCAGCCCGGACGCCGCCTCGAGCGCGACGTGCTTTTCCTCGAACGCTGCGTTCAGCTGTTGAAGCCGGGAGGCCGCATGGCCATCATCCTTCCGCACAACAAGCTCGGCGCCGCCGCGTGGTCCTACCTGCGCGAGTGGCTCCTGCGCGAACTGCAACTCGTCGCCGTCATCGGACTGGGCCGCCACACCTTCCTGCCGCATACTCATCAGAAGGCCGGAGTGCTGATCGGCGTCCGCCGCCCGCGGCCGCTGCGCCGGGTTCCCGCCGAAGACGTCTTCTTCGCCGTCAGCGAGCGCGACGGCAAGGACTCCCGCGGACATTACGCGATGCTGCCCGGGGTCGCCCAGGATCAGCCGCTCTGGAGCCGTTGCGACCACGATCTCTCCGAGATTCACCAGGAGTTCTCGCGCTTCTGCCTGCGGCAAGGCATCGGATGGGGGGCCAATGGCGCAAATCTCCGTTAGGAACACCGCCAAGCTCGATGCCGGATGGGTCTTGACGCCCGAGCGCTACGACCCGCGCCTCCACGCCGCCGCCCACGACGACGCCGATGTCGTCGAACTCAGTGCCATCGCCAGTTTCCACCGCCAGCTCGTCTCACCCGGCGTCGGCGCTACCGGCGTCGTGGATGAAGTCGGCGGCGACGAAGTCGCTGGTACCGGCACCTGCGCCGTCTTCGACACCAGCGACGCCCGCGACGGCTATCTCACCATCGGCTCGCGCCCGCCCGTCGCCCGCACCGCGCTGGGCAGCCCCAAGAAGCTCATCCGCCCCGGCGACGTCATCCTCTCGCGCCTTCGTCCCTATCTTCGCCAGGTCGCATGGCTTGACTCCGCCATCGAAAACCAACGATCGACCTGCCCCGTCACCCCCGTAGCCAGCATGGAGTTCTACGTGCTGCGCAGCACCAACCACCAGAGCATCGCCTTCCTGGTCCCTTTCCTTCTCTCCGCCCCGGTGCAGCAGATACTCGCCGCCTCGCAGGAAGGCGGCCATCACCCCCGCGTCCCGCAATCAACCATCGCCCGCCTTCTGATTCCCCGCGCCATCCTCGCCCATCGCGAAGCGCTGAGCGCCCAGGTCGAATCCGCCATCACCGCTACCCGCACCGCCGCGCGCCAACTCGCCGCCGCCGTCAACGAAATCGACCGCCTGGTAGTGGTGCAGTTTGAATTTCCACAGGCATTGACCGCCAGCCCTAACCCCGTAAACTGTAGGCATGGCAAACAAGAACGCTCAGAAACGTGAAGTCAAGAAACCAGCCAAGAAGAAACCCACATCCGCCCCCACGCAGAGAAGCCGCGAGGATTTTAACCAGGCGGCTTTCAGAGTCGTCAAAGAAGCGACTAAGGATTAAGCTGCAATGGATTATCGTCTGGGAACGGCACTTCCAGAGTAGCCCGCTCTTGGGCATAAACTGATCTACCATTTTCACGAAGCGAATCCATTTGTGTCCCTGCGATATTGCCGGCCGCTGAAACATAATCAACGACTGAAGGTGCTGTGCAAGCATGGGGTTTCCAACATCCTCTAGTGAGCCACTGGCGGGTGGCCCACCCTTGCGCCTGCTGTTGGCAAAGGGTGGAGCTTTTGACTTTCTCCTCGACGACGTGACACCAAGTGCTGCAAAGCCTCGCTGTTTGTCTCGTGTCAGGGCACGGCTTCAGCCGTGCCGCAAGCTTCGCAAAAAGAAAGAGGGCTTTGGCCCCTGCAGCAACTGCCCCACATCTGCCGGCCGGCGGGCCCACCCTTTCGCCCGCCGTTGGCGAAGGGTGGGGCAACTCCACCTCATACACAAAGACCCGGCCGCTGCGGCCGGGTCTTTGTGAGTAAATATAGATTTGAGTACTAGCCGCCCGCCTGCTCCAATTGGCCGCTCTCAAGCTTCTGCTGGCACTCGATGCAGTGCCGCGTCCACGGCACCGCCTCCAGTCGCTTTTGGTTGATCTCCGTGCCGCACGAGATACACTCGCCGAACGTCCCCAGTCGTATCCGCTCCAGTGCGCCCTGCACCATCTGCAGCAGCTGCCGCTCGTTGTTGCTCTGGTGGAACAGGAATTCTTTGGTGTACGAATTGGACGCGCGGTCGGCGATGTCCTGTGCGGAATCCTCGTCGCTCCGCCGCCCGTCTTCCTGCGTGCGGGTCACATTGCGGCGCAGGTACGATTGCCGCTCTTCCAATTTCGTCCGGAAATCTTCAACCTTCTTCTTTTCCATAATCGATCCGCTTGGCGCAGAAGCGCCCGGCCTTCCATGACAACTTTAGTCGCGCTTCTGAATCCGCAAATAATAAGCGCGTCGCCTTCGGCGCGTCAACTGCCGTCAGTCCCAATCCGCTCGCCGTCTCCCTCTTTATCGGAAAACCGGCGCCCTGGCCGCTGCTGAGTTGCCGTTTCCGAGCCTTCTTTCTGGCGCGCGCCGACTAGCCCTTATTGGATGCCTCCACCCGTCTATCTGAACTATGCGGCTTTTCCCGAATAGCGCCACTCCTTGAATCCAGGGTCTCCGATGATGCTGTCCCGTCGGCGCGATGCATCCAGACCGCAGCCCCCTGGCACCCCGTCCTGTTTCGGTCCTGCTGTTCCCCCAACTGTTCCCAACCGGATCACCCCGCGCTCCCCGATCCCACAACTTCCCCATCACGATTCCGAACACCCTGCGCATCTGGATTCAGTACACAAACAGTCTTGAATTCGGACAGCCACGTCTGACCTCCCGACACCCGCCGCCATCCATTCCTGAATGCACTGCCCTTCTATGAGGCACCCGCCGCTGCCCGGCGCTCGATACAATTCCAGCTTCTTTCGCGGCTCCCACGCCTGCTGCCCCTTCCGCTAACCCGCTCCCAGAGCGGCAATTCCAATAGGCACCAAAAAGCAACCCCGCCCGAAGGCGGGGTTGCCAAAAGAGGCGGAGAGGAGGGGAGTCAGGGAAGGCGATGCAAGATGTTGCGCCGAAGCGCGTTATTGGGAAGTCGAGAACTCTGGAAGAGGGTGAATCTCATGTTAATGGCCTCTTTTACTGCTTTTCTATTTTGCACGCCAGCAGCCAAACAAAAATCAGCCGTGCAAATTACTTGTAAGCCACTCAAGATATTTATTTTCTGTCGTTTAACTCGGAATTCCCGTCTCTACCCGCTGACCAAACGTTTTCCACAAGGTAAAAAGTCCACCCGTCGGGAAAAAGTGGAAGTCCGATGCCAATATTTGGCACTCTCAATTGGTCACTGCGCGGATTTTTTTGGCTTTACCAGGTCGGAACTGGCCACCTTGGCCTGCTCTTCCATTAGCTTGAGCTTATTCAGCAAGGCTTTATAAGAAATTTTTAAGATACCGGCGGCCTGGCGTCGATTCCAGCGCGTTTGCGTCAGGACACGCTCGATCACCTCCTGTTCGGCCAGCATGGCGGCCCGGCGGCCAATCTCGAGCAGCGAGGGCTGGTCGCTGCCGTTGGCGCAGTAACTGGGGGCAAGGGCGGCGGTGGGCGGCAGGGGTTCGTCGGCTTTCGCGGAAAGAGCGTTCTCGGAATCGGCGTAGGACGAGCGGATCGGCTTGTGGGTCGAGAGCTCGCGAATGATCTGCGGTTCGTTGCCCACAATCACGTAGCGCTTGACCATGTTCTCCAGCTCGCGGATGTTGCCGGGCCAGTTGTACCCGATCATGCGCTGGATTGCGTAGTCGGAGAACGGAGCCGGTTGCTTGACGTAATACTCGCTGTACTTTTGCAGGAAAAAGTCGATAAACAGCGGGATCTCTTCCGCGCGCTCGCGCAGCGGCGGAATGTGAATGGTGACGACGTTGAGGCGGTAAAACAGATCTTCGCGGAAGATGCGCTGTTCGACGGCGTGCTCCAGCGGCTTGTTGGTGGCGGCCAGCACGCGCACGTCGACGGCGACGTCGCGCTTGGCGCCCAGGCGGGAAAACTGGCCGTCCTGCAACACCTGCAGCAGCTTGGCCTGCAACTGCGGGTGCATCTCGCTGATCTCGTCGAGGAAAATGGTGCCGCCGTTCGCCATCTCGAACTTGCCAAGCTTCTGCCGGTTGGCGACGGTGAAGGCGCCTTGCTCGTAGCCGAAGAGTTCGCTTTCCAGCAGTTCGTGCGGGATGGCGGCGCAGTTCACCTTAACGAAGGGTTTGTCGAGACGGCCGGAGGCGGCGTAGATCATGCGGGCGACCACTTCCTTGCCGGTTCCGCTCTCGCCGCGGATGAGCACGGTGGCGTTGGTGTCGGCCACCCGCTCGATCGTCATCTTGACGTCTTCCATCTTCGGACTGGCCCCGAACAGGGCAGAGAAGTCGTTGAGCCGCCGGACCTGGTCGCGCAGCTGCGTGACCTCGCTGACCACGCGCTGGCGGTCCAGCAGCTTGACGACGCGACCTTCCAACTCACTTGGATCAAAAGGCTTGGAGAGAAAGTCATCGGCCAGCTTGGAGGCGCGGAACAGCAACTCGGGGCTGTGCTGCGCCGAGACCACAATGACGGCCAGATCCGGCTTGAGCTGCTTCATGCGCTCCAGGCCGTCGATGCCTTCCATGCCGACGGCATTGAGGTCAAGCAGGGCCAGCGCCGGATCGAAAAGGCGAAACATGCGCACGGCCTCATCGCCGCTGCCGGCCACGCTGGTGTCGAAGCCGCCGCGGACAAGGTGAGACTGGAGTTGCCTAGCCGAAATCGGGTCGGCATCCACCAGCAAAACTCGGCTCTTCTCATTCAACGGAATCTACCCTCTAACCGGACGGCCAACCAGCGCTCAGCACGAAGTAAAAACACCCTCCGCCCCGGACCTGTCGGAGAGGGTCAAGGTCTCGTCCCAACTTATTATTTTAAGGGCCACATTGTACTACGATGCCAAATAGTAGAAGCGGGGTGCCACAGAAGCGGGCGCATTTTCGGCCGCGGTAGTTGCAGGAGAGGAATTACCACCGGGCGATGAGCGGATGGGTTCTGGAATTGCCACAGGCTCCAGAAGCCCGAAAGTGAAGCGGCCCGCTCTCCCCCCGTCATGGGTCATAGCGGGCCGCCGGTAGTCTGTGGGGATTGGCCTGTGGCGGACACTCTATCCGGAACTTTCAATCCGGCGAGGCCTCCGCAGCCCAGTAAGGAACTGGAGTCGCGAAGTTAGAGCGAGCGCCCTAAGCCTCAGCCACCTCACCTGGTCTGTAACTACTGCCACATATGTCACTATTCGTCACTGGACCACCTCCTCTCCGGTGTACGGCCACATTAGCGAAATCCGCCGCGCCAAGTCAATAAGTTCGGGGTAACCATTGTGTAAACTTTTTGATAAGTGCCATCGAGATTTCCGGGGCAACGCGGGCGGTCGCCGTCGAAGACATGCAGTCGCCCAAGTGTCCGCCCGCCCAAGGTCAGGTTGGGTGATTCACCCATATCTGCCAATGGCGAGCGGATATGGGGCACCGGGCGGGGCGGGAAAACCGGTTGACACTGCCGGACGGCGTTGTTATAGTCCCTCCGTTCCGTATCTTTGATAGAGACATGCGTATCGCATAACGGAACACACGTTTTCGCCTTGCGCTGGCTGCGCGCACTCTCCCGCAGCTTGAGCGCGGCCCCTTTCAACGTCACCGGCGGCCGCACCGCCGATGGCATTTACCTTTGCAACGGAAGGCACTGAGGCAAATTGATGTCAGAAGTGATGAAGCAGTTGTACGACGAGCGGTTGGGCCGGTACCAGGCGGCCATCGCGCTGGAACCGACCGACCGGGTGCCCATCGCACCGGGCAGCAACACGTTTTCCGAGACCTTTACCGGCACGCCGCAGCAGGTCGCCTACGATCCCGAGGCGTGGCTGGCGGGCGATCTGAAGTTCGTTAGCGAATTTCCGGAGTTCGACGCGCTGCGCAACAACCGCGTGTACGCGCCGCTGTGGGACGCCGTTGGCCTGAACAGCTACCAGTTGCCGGGGCGCGAGCTGCCGGTGCGCGGCCAGATGCAGTTCGTCGAGGCCGAGTACATGCGGGCCGACGAGTACGACCAGTTGATCGCGAGCCCGGTGCAGTTCATGTTCGACTGCTGGCTGCCGCGGATGCTGGGCGAGTTCAAGGATCGCGGCTCGATCCGCTCCTACCTGGCGTTCCTGAAGGGCGGCATGGCGCAGGCGCAGGCGGGCCAGGTGATGCGTGGCCGCTCGATCGCCCTGCAGGAGAAGGCCGGGATGCCGCAGTGCATGACCGGGGCTTTCCTGGCGCCCTTCGACGTAATCGGCGACTGCATGCGCGGCCTGCAGCCGATCCTGATGGACTGTTACAAGCGCCCGCAGAAGGTGTTGGCGGCCTGCGAGGTGCTGGTGGACGAGATGGTGAACTTCGCGCTCGCCACGGCCGATCCGTTCAAGCGGTATCCGATGTTCGTGCCGACGCACAAGGCGATCTTCATGTCGCCGCAGCAGTTCGACAAGTTCTATTGGCCGACGTTCAAGGCGGTGTGCGAGAAGGTGATCGCGGCGGGGCACAAGATTCGCGCTTACCTGGAAGGCGACTGGGGTCCGTACTGGCATCACTTCCTGGAGCTGCCGAAGGGATCGATGCTGCTGGACATCGACAACCAGGGCGACATCTTCAAGGCCAAGAAAGAGATCGGCCATCACCACTGCCTGTGCGGCGGCGTGCAGAGCTCCGACTTTGTGCTGGGTACGCCGGCGCAGATGCGCGAGCGGGTGAAGCAACTGGTGGACGCGTTGGCGCCGGGCGGCGGATGGATCATCGGCGGCGGCTGCCACGTGCCCTACGGCGCGAAGAAAGAGAACGTGCGGGCGATGGTGGAAGCGGTGCTGGAGTTCGGCCAGTACGGCAATCCGACGCCGAAGCCGAAGGCGGCGCCGGCCAGCACGCTGGACACGTCGGCCTTCCCCAAGGTGGTGACGCCGTGGGAGGTAAAGAAGGCCGAACTGGGCACGATTCACGGCGACGAAGAGCTGATTCGCAAGCCGTGGATGGCGCTCGAGTCGGCGGCGTATCTGTGGCTGTGGCAGTGGAAGGACTAGTGTTCCTGTTGATCGCAGCGAAAAGCAGGTCCTTCGCTGCGCCCAGGCTGACACCTTTTTTCGAAACGACTTTCTATTTGTGAGACGACTTTCAGGCGCCTCTTATCTGAAAAGCTTCAGGAGTGTATACACATGGACGAACTCGTAATCGCAATGCGGGATCTGGAAGAAGAACGCGTTCACGAGCTGGTGGACGCCCGGATCAAGGCCAACGTTTCGGCGCTGGAAATCGTGAAGACGCTGAATGAAGGCATGGTAGCGGTGGGGCAACTGTTTTCCGAGAAGACCTACTTCATCAGCCAGCTGCTGTACTCGGCGGAGATTCTCGAAAACGTGATGAACCAGCTGAAGCCCCTGCTGGCGGGAGCCGTACAGGGCGGTTCGGCGGGCAAGGTCATCATCGGCACCGTGAAGGGCGACATCCACGACATCGGCAAGAACATCGTGGTGACGCTGATGCGCGGGGCCGGCTTTGAGGTCATCGACCTGGGCGTTGACGTTCCAGCCGAGAAATTCGTGGCGGCGATCAAGGAGACGGGAGCGAAGGTGGTGGGTTTGAGCGCACTGCTGAACCTTACCTATCCCGAGATGAAGCACGTGGTAGACGCCATTGCAGCAGCCGGGGTTCGCAACCAGGTGAAGATCATTGTGGGCGGCACGCCGGTGAACGAGCAGGTACGCGAGTACGCCGGGGCGGACTTCTACGCCGAAGACGCCGTCGCCGGGGTGAACCTCTGCAAGCGGATTTACGCGGCCTAGCTCTGTGCGGTAGATTGCAAAGCCCCGCCCTGGCAAAATCGACCGGGACGGGGCACGCGGCACATCCGTCGCTGGCGAAGAATGATGGGACGAACAGGAACAAGGAAAGTCAAAACCCCCACCTTAGCGGCCAAGGACAGGCCGCGAAGGTGGGGCACCTGATGCCGAAACGAGCCACACCGCCGGAAACCAAGAAGCCCAAGGCTGCGCCACGCCGCCAGGAAGACCACGGCGGACTGCAGGGCATCGCCCGCGGGGCCGTGGTGTTGCGCCTGCTGGCACGGCATCCGGCAGGACTGAGCCTGCGCGAGATCGGCCGGCTGGCGGAGATGCCGCTGGCGACGGTGCAACGGCTGGTGACGGCGCTGAGCAAGGAGAATCTGCTGATCTCGGCCTCGCGCAACGGAGGCGTGCGGCTGGGACCGGGACTGATTCCACTGGCGGCCGTGGCCAAGCAGTTCGACCTGGTCGAACTGGCCCGCCCGTTTATCACCGCGCTGGCGAAGGAAGTGGACGAGACGACCGACCTGTCGCTGTTTGACCGCGAAAAGGCGGTGGTGATCGAGCAGTTCGCGGGCACGCAGGAACTGCGCGCGGTGTCGGCGGTGGGCGACAGTTTGCCGCTGTATTGCACGGCCAGCGGCAAGGCGCTGCTGGCGGCACTCTCGAATGATGATTTGAGTAAATTGCGACGCCGCTTGCGCCTGGAATCCCTGACGAAGAATACGATCGCCAGCTGGGCGCGGCTGGAACACGAGCTGGCCACCATTCGCGAGACCGGCTTGGCACTCGACAACGAAGAGCACCGCTACGGCGTCTGCGGCGTGGCCGTGTCGCTCAAGGGGCCCAATGGCGAGGTCATAGCCGTCGGCATCAAGGCTCCGATTCAGCGCTTCCGCGATTGCCAGAAGACGATGACGCGCAGCCTGGTAAAGCACTGCCAGACCCTGCAGCGTCACATGCTGCGATAACCGCTTTCCTGCTTTTCCCCTTCGCTTCTCCCATAGCGCGCGGAAGTCCGGCGCCACAACCCAGGTTAGCGCCCAACAGCAGGGCGCGTAACCTGACGGACCGGGCATTCTTGCAAGCTATGGATGGGCTTGAGGTCGGCGCGGGCGATGCCGAGCACCTGGCAGGCCTCCGCATGGGTTCGCACCACGTGCAGATGCGGACGAGTATGGGCGGAGAGCATCTGGAGCATGCGCATGAATCCGTAGACGATGTCGGCGGGGGCGACGACGACAACAACGACTCCGGGAGGATAGATGGGAGGAACCAGCACGGCCTGCCTCACCTGGGCGGCGGTGGTTTGAAATTCGTCTAGCTCGGACAGGTCGAGCACGCCGGCCGCGGGGTTCATGAGGTCAATGTGCTTGCGGGTTTCAGCGACGACAGGCGGGCAGTCCTCAAGGGAGAAGGCCCCCTCAAGGATAGTGCAGAGAACCCGGTTAACTTCGTCGTACTCCAGGCGAAAACGCATCAGACCTCCGCAGGGAGCGGCAAGCTTCCCTGACAAGGGCCAGCAAGAGCTGTTGCGTCCGCTCCAAGTAACACAACTTTGGATGTCGGGGCTCTTCCGTGCACTCGGTGATAGCACACGGATTGTCGCATGCCAGGCCGCCGCCGGGCGGGCATCGCGGCCGCTGTTACGGGAACGGAACAAGCCGGACCGGCAGGGTCGGCGACCGGGGGCCGGCATCGGGCCTGCGGGGATGCGCGGCCGTTCCGGGTGTTACCCTGAAAGAGATGAACCCGGTCTGGACAACTCAAACGGTAACGGCAGGCGGCGATGGACGCTGAACGATTGCGCCAGCTCTTTGCCGCAGTGAAGGCCGGAGAAGTATCGCCGGACGAGGCGGTGGCGCAACTGCGTCATCTTCCCTTTGAAGACCTCGGCTTCGCCAAGGTGGACCATCACCGCGCGCTGCGCATGGGGACGCCGGAGGTAATCTTCGGACCGGGCAAGAGTCCGGCGCAGGTGGCCAGCATCTTCAGCCGGCTGGCCGGGCAGGGGAACAACATTCTGGCCACGCGCACGGACGAGGCGCAGTATGCGGCGGTGCTGGAAGTGGCGCCGGCGGCCGTGCGCAGCGCGGCGGCACGCACCATCGTGCTGCGGCAGAGCTCCGAAGTCATGGGCAAGGGCAAGATCGTGGTGGTGTCGGCCGGGACGAGCGACATTCCGATTGCCGAAGAGGCGGTGGTGACGGCCGAGATCATGGGCAATCGCGTGGAGTCGGTGTACGACGTGGGCGTGGCCGGCATTCACCGGCTGCTGGCCTGCCGGGAGTCGCTGGCCGAGGCGCGGGTGATTATTGTGTGCGCGGGCATGGAAGGCGCGCTGCCAAGCGTAGTCGGAGGTTTGGTGGGAGTGCCGGTCATCGCGGTGCCGACGAGCGTGGGGTATGGAGCGTCGTTCCAGGGATTGGCGGCGCTGCTGGGCATGCTGAACTCATGCGCGTCGAACGTGAGCGTGGTGAACATCGACAACGGGTTTGGCGCCGGGTATGTGGCCTCGCTGATTAACCGCCTGTGAGCGCCGCAGGACGCATAGCGGAAGAAATACAGAGGCAAAATCCCCACCTTAGCTCGCCAGAAGCGGGCTCGCGATGGTGGGCCATCCGGCGGGTCCGCGCTGGAGCTCCCGAAATCTCTTAGAATTCAGTTTGCGGATAGAATTGAGTTTGCGGACAATGGCGGCGTCCGGATTGCCCGGGATTTCGGCCGCGCCGAACGTCAAGAGTTGTCGCTTATGGCCGCCCCCCTCAAAGACGTGCTCGACCAGCAGGTGCGCGAAGCCGCGCCCGAACTGGTGGAGGCGCTCGAACGTCAGCGGCTGCGCTGCCACGCCTGCGGGCACCAGTGTCCGATTGCCGAAGGGCAGGCGGGAGTCTGCAAGGTACGCTTCAACCGCGGCGGCAAGCTCTACGCGCCGTGGGGATACGCGGCGGGCATACAGTGCGACCCGATCGAGAAGAAGCCTTTCTTTCACGCCTACCCCGGCGCACTGGCCTACAGCTTCGGCATGCTGGGCTGCGACCTGCATTGCGGCTACTGCCAGAACTGGGTGACATCGCAGGCGCTGCGCGATCCGCGCGCGGTTGCCCAGCCACGCCACGCCGTGCCGGAGCACATGGTCGAAGAGGCGGTAGAACTGGGCGCGCGCGTGGTGGTGAGCACCTACAACGAGCCGCTGATTTCCACGGAGTGGGCAGTGGAGGTCTTTCGCCACGCCAAGGCCGCCGGGCTCGATACCGGCTTCGTGTCGAACGGCAACGCCACGCCGCAGGTGCTTGAGTATATACACCCGTGGGTGGACCTCTACAAGGTGGACCTGAAGAGTTTCAACGACCGTTGCTACCGCGAACTCGGCGGCCGGCTGGCGCCGGTGCTCGACACCATCGCGCGGCTGAAGAAGATGGGGTTCTGGGTGGAGATCGTTACGTTGATCGTGCCCGGATTCAACGACTCGGCGGCGGAACTGGCGGAGATGGCGGCCTTTATCGCCGGCGTGTCCCGCGATATTCCCTGGCACCTGACGGCGTTCCACGCCGATTACAAGATGGAGAATCCGGACACGCCGGCGGAGAAGCTGGTGGAGGCGGCCGAGATTGGGCGCAAGGCGGGACTGAAGTTCGTTTACGCCGGGAACCGTCCGGGCGAGGTGGGGAACCTCGAGAACACCTACTGCCCCAAGTGCCAGGAGTTGCTGATTGAGCGCTGGGGCTACTTCGTGCGCGACTACCGCCTCACTTCCGAAGGCGCGTGCGCGAAGTGCAGGACGAAGCTGCCGGGACGCTGGGCGGCACGCTTCGGCGGACAGATCACCTCGCGTCCGTTTGTGCCGCGCCGGCAGCGGGCGTAGTTCGCAGGCGCGCTCTGCCAATCCTCACCCCCTCAGGATGCTGAAAGTCAGAAGGCACAGTTTAACGCCCAAATGCGGGGCGCGGAACCTAGGGCACCGGGAGTGCGCGCTACCTGCTCGTGTGGACATCCCACCTATGCGCCAACTGCGGGAGCATAGGTGGGCCAGCAGATTTCGGTGGTACGGACAAGGGGCAGATTCCTTCCTCGCTCGGAATGACGATGCGGATGCTCGCGGGCTAGTTTGCTTTGGCGGCGCGGGGGCCCAGGACGGAGCGGACTTTGACCGCCAGTTCGGCGGGGCGGAAGGGCTTTTGCAGGAAGGCGGCGCCCTGACCGCGCACGCCGTGGCGCACCATCACGTCATCGGTATAGCCGGAGATGAACAGGAATTTGGCATCGGGCGAGATGGCGCGCAACTTGCCGACCAGCACCGAGCCGCTCATATCCGGCATGACCACGTCGGTCACCAGCAGGTCGATGGGCTCGCCGCCCTGCTGCCACAGGCGCAAGGCCTGCTCGCCACCCGAGACGGTGAGCACGCGGTAGCCGTAGCCTTCCAGCACCTCGGCGAGGAATTCGAGCACCTCCGGCTGGTCTTCGACTACGAGGATGGTCTCGCTGCCGCGCAGGTCGGGAGCGGGGACCGAGGCGGGAGCTTCCGCCTCGGGCTGCAAGGCGAAGGGGAGTTCGATGCGGAAGGTGGTGCCCCGCCCCAGCACGCTCTCGACCTCGATGAGGCCGCCGCTCTGGTCGATGATGCCCTGCACGGTGGAGAGTCCCAGGCCGGTACCCTTGCCAACATCCTTGGTGGTGAAGAAAGGCTCGAAGATCCGCCGCTGCGTAGCTTCGTCCATGCCGGCACCGTCGTCGCTCACGGTGAGCACGACGCGGCGATGCCCGCGCAGTTGCGGTTCGCCTTCTGCTGGATCGGCTTCGGCGACCGCAGTTTGGATGCGCAGGTGGCCACCCAGGGGCATGGCGTCGCGGGCATTGGCAGAAAGGTTGAAGAGCACCTGCTCAAGCTGGTGCGGATCGGCGTTGACTGGACATGGCGCGGGGGTCGGCGACAGTTCGAGCCGGACATCCTCGCCGACCATGCGGCGCAGGATGGAGGTTGAGTCGGCCAGCATCTGGTTGAGGTCGAAGCGGCGCGGCTGCAAGATCTGCTTGCGGCTGAAGGCGAGCAGTTGAGCCGTGAGGGCGGCGGCACGCTCCCCGGCCTTGGCGATCTCAGCGAGGTGGACGCGCGTACGATCGTTCGCCGGGAGCTTTGACCCGGCGAGGAAGGCGTGGCCGTTGATCACGGTGAGCATATTGTTGAAGTCGTGCGCGACGCCACCGGCGAGGCGTCCGATGGCCTCCATTTTCTGTGCCTGGGCCAGTTGTGCCTGCAGCGACTGCACCTGCTCAGCGGCGACCTTGCTTTCCGTGATGTCGGCCATCACGCCGGCGACCATGTCGATGCTGCCGGAGGGGCCGCGAATGCCGCTGCCGCGGGAGTGCAGCCAGCGAATGCCGTCGGGCCGCTGGATGCGGAACTCCACGCTGATGCCTATTTCGCCTTGCGCCCGGGCTTTCATGGCGCTGCGCACGGCCTCCTGGTCTTCCGGAACGATCGCGTTCAACATCCGGTCGAGGGTAACGGTCTCGTCTTTGGCGAGGCCCCACATCTCCCGCATGCGGTCATCCCAGTTCGTCTGCGAGGAGCTAAGCGCGCGCGTCCAGACACCCATGTGGGCTGCGCTAAGGGCCGCTTCCAGCCGGTACTTGCTGGCCTTCAACTGGGCTTCACGCTCGGCCAGCTCGGCGGCCAGCGCCGTGGTCTCGGCCAGCAGTTCCCCTACCCGCTGCTCGGCCCGCTTGGACTCGGTGATGTCGCGGGCCACGATCACCGAACCGACAATCGCGCCCGCCTTGTCGCGAACGGGAGCGAAGCTGATGGCGCCCACCCACTGCTCGCCAGTGTCCTTGCGCAGTATCGTGTAGATGGCATTGGTTCCGATTTCGCCCCGCAGGGCCCGGGCAATCGGCCGCTCTTCATGCGCCACCGGCGCGCCGTCCGGATCAATGAACTCGATCATCGCCCGATACTCGGCGAAATGTTCGCGGTTGAAAGGGACGGCGGCGAGGCGGTAAAACGCGGTGGTGGCGCGGTTGAATTCGAGCAGACGGCCATTGGCATCGGTGATGAAAATGGCATCGGTCGTGCTATCGAGGGCGGCATCGAGTTTGGCCCGGCTGGCGAGCAGGGCTTCGTCGGTCCGCTTGTGCTCGGTGACGTCGCGGGCCACCACGACTGCGCCCGCAATCGCTCCGTCCTTGTCGCGGATGGGCGCGAAGCTGAACGAGCCAACCCAGGTTTCGCCCGTGTCGATACGGCGGAGCAAGTACTCGGCGTTGGCGTTGGTCTCGCCGCGCAAGGCGCGCCGACTGGGGCGCCCCTCCGGCGGAACCGGCTCGCCCGTCAGCAGGGAGAACTCGCACAGTTCGTGCAAACTCGCCTGAAAGTCGCTGCACTCGGCTCTGCTCTTAAAGCGGTTGAAGGTGAGAAAGGCCTCGTTGTATTCCTGCAAACGGCCCGTGGCGTCGGTGGTGAAGACCCCGTCGGTCATGCCGTTGAAGGCGGCGTCCAGCTTTGACTGGCTCTCGCGCAGCGCTTCTTCCATCTGCTTGCGTTCGGTGATGTCGATCTGCACGCCGTCCCACACGGTGCGGCCGTCGGCCAGCCGCCGGGGCCGGGAGACAAGGCGCATCCAGCGCAGGCGGCCGTCGGGCAAACGCAGGCGCAGTTCCACTTCAAAGACGGAGAGGTCGCGCAGGGAGGCGCGAGTCCGCTCCGCCACCGAGGCAGCATCTTCGGGCAGAGTCATGCCCATCAGCACCGAAGCATCCTGGAGCACCGCCTCGGACTTGACTCCGCACATCTGCTCGATGCCCCCGCTGATGTAGAGAAAGCGAGGCCGCCCATCTCTTCCTCTTTCGAACTGGAAGACAGCGCTGCCCGGCAGGTTGTCGCTGAGCTGTTGCAGGCGGTGCTCGCTTTCGCCCAACGCCTCTTCCAGCGTCGTGCGCCAGGCGTGCGTCTCGCGCAGCGCCTTGATACCGGCGATCACCAGGTAAGCGCCGCCGAGATAGATTCCCGCGCGGCTCACCCAGAACAGAGGGCTCCCCAGCGACAGATTGCCGAAGGCTCCGATGAGGCCTATGGCCCGCAGGTCAAGCGAAAGCGCGTACCAGCGCGTGAAGTCGTCCTTGTCCCGGCGATTGGCAATCCGCATCAGCAGCGCGCTGACCACGAACAGGACGATAGCCGCCGCCGCCGTCGCCTGCCGCACCGGCGTCCCCCCACGTCCATGCACGAAGAACAACGGCGTCCAACCTGCCGTTACCGCCACAAACAGCGCCTGCACGGCGATGAGCGCGCCGCCGTAGATGGCCGTCAGCCACAGGCCCCTGGCCCGCACCTCGCGGCGCACCCGCAGCAGCAGCAGCACACCCGCGAAGTTGCAGAGGCCGGCGAACAGGCCGTTCAAAATGAAGGTGGACGCCATGACGTTGGTGCCGTACTGCGCGCCCACTCCCAGACCGAAGCTGCTGGAGCCGGTGATGAGACAGGTGCAGCCCAAAAGGATAATGCCCGGCAGCCCCCGCACCATGAAGGCCCATCCCAACAGGAAGCACGCCACCAGCGACACGAACGTGGAGAGCAGGAAATTCAGGAAGTTGATCAGGTAGGGTGAGCCGTAGGACACACTATTGTTGCGCCATAGCAGCACGGTGAGCAGGAGCAGGAGGACCGACGGCAGCCAGGCCAGCCGCTCCCAGCGCGGGGAGGCAGCACCGCGAGACCTCGGCTTTTGCGAGTAAAGCTGTGGCCAGTTGGAATATTCCGGTGCGCCTGCGTTATTGCTCATGGGCCGGACTCCTACACAACACCGGCGGCATTTCACAGGAAGTCTAACCTATACATTGCGGAGTCATGAAGAAAAGAACGGTGGTGAGAGCGGCTGTGCCCATAACGGAAGTCACTTTGCGGCCTTAATTTCCGGCGCTTGTGCCAAATCCTGCGCGCGGCCCTTCCACTGCCCGCCGCGACCGCGCCAGTAGCGCACGGCGGAGAGCAGGGTGGCACCTGAGTAAAAGACGGCGGCCACCGGCAAGGTGACAGACCAGAGGGCAGCCAGTTTGTGGTAGCGCACCATGGGCAGGTAGGCCAGAAACATCAGCAGGCATCCGGCGGCCCCGGCCACGGTAAGCGCAGGTTGGCGGCTGACGCCGCCCCAGATCACGGCGGCCACCGGGACGAGGTAGGTGAGCACCAGCCCGAGCAGCGCGCCCAGCAGCAGGAAGACGGAATGGCGGAGCTGGTTGAAGGCGGTGCGGGCGATCATGTTGCCGACCTCGGCGAAGGTCTCGTAGGAGCGCACGCTGGCGGTTTCACGGGCCAGGCCGAGGTACAGGCTGCCGCCGTTGCGCTTGATGAGGGCGGCCAGGGCGCAGTCGTCGATGATCTCGCCGCGAATCAGGTTCATCTTGCCGGCGGCGCGCAGCGCCGGGGTGCGCAGCAGCATGCAGCCACCGGCGGCTCCGGCCAGCTTGCGTCCTCGGTTGGCGACCCAGCGGGGCGGGTAGAGCATGAAGAAGAAAAAGACAAAAGCGGGGATGAGCAGCTTTTCGGCGCGCGTGGCGCATTGCAGGCGCACCATGACGGAGGTGAGGTCGCAGGCGCGGCTCTCGGCCTGCGCCAGCAGTTCGCGCACGCTGAATTCGGCGTGACAGATGTCGGCGTCGGTCAGGAGGATGAAATCCGGCTCCTGATGGCGCTTCATGGCGTGCTTGAGTCCCTGCTGCACGGCCCAGAGCTTGCCCGACCATCCGGGCGGCAGCGGGCGGCCCTTGAGGACGGTGAGGCGGGATTCGTCGCCCGTCTGGCAGGCAACGGCGCGGGCGAGCTGGGCGGTGCCGTCGGTGCTGCCGTCGTCAACCAGCACGATTTCGAGCGTGCCGGGAAATTCCTGGTCGAGCAGAGAACCGATGGCGGGCGCGATGCCTGCGGCTTCGTTGCGCGCGGGGATGACGGCGACCACGCGATAGCGGCGCGCGGAGGGCGGCAGCAGCGGCAACAGGTTGGGCTTGACCCGCCAGAAGAAGCCGCGTCCGACGAGCAGGTAGCACCAGACCGCGACGGCTAGTGCCGCGAGCGCCGTCGGAGTTATGGCCTGCCAGTTCACCGCTCCAGTTTACTTGGTCGGGCAGCTGCCAGATTCCGGTTTCCGCGGCGGGGAAAGCGGCGTACATTAGCGGCTTCGGGAGAGCGCGGCGCAGGGCCGCAAGGCGAGCCACGGCACGCCGCCCGCGATTCGAAGGAGTGAGCCTTATGCCGTTTTCACTGGAAGGCAAGACCGCCCTGGTGACCGGGGCCGGACGCGGAATTGGCCGCGCCATCGCCCACCGGCTGGCGAGCGAAGGCGCCAGCCTGATGTTGTGCGACCTGGACGCGCAGGCACTGCAGGAGACCGAAGGCGGGCTGACACGCGCCGGACGACCGGCCGCCTGCTTGGTCGGCGACCTGACGCAGCCCTCGGTGCCGGATCAGCTGGTGAAGGCCACGCTCGCCCGCTTCGGCTCGCTCGACATCATCGTCAACAACGCCGGGTACAGCTGGGACTCGGTGATCCAGAAGACGACCGACGAGCAGTTTGCGGCGATGCTGGAGATTCACGTGGTGGTGCCGTTCCGCATTCTGCGCGCCGCTTCGGGCTACATCCGCGAGGCGGCGAAGGCCGAGCAGGCCGCGGGCCGCCGCGTGATGCGCAAGGTGGTCAACATCACGTCCATCGCCGGGACCGACGGAAACGCGGGGCAGGCGGGCTACTCATCCGGCAAGGCGGGAGTGATCGGACTGACGCGCACGATGGCCAAGGAGTGGGGACGCTACAACGTCAACGTGAACGCCGTGGGATTCGGGCTGATCAACACGCGGCTGGTGCAGCCCTGGACGGGCGAACAGGCCAATATTGAAATGCACGGCCACCAGATTCGCGTCGGCGTGCAGCCGGCGGTGCTGGAGGCGGTGAAGGCGGCATGCCCGCTGGGCAGACTCGGCGAACCCGAAGAAGCCGCCGGAGCGGTGCTGTTCTTTTGTTCTCCGCTGTCGGATTACGTGACGGGCGAGGTGCTGATCTGCGGCGGGGGATACCACTTCTAGAGCTGTTCCCTCGTTGCTGAATCCCTCCCTGGGTTCATGCTGAGCGCAGCGAAGCATCTGCTGTACCGCCATAACCATATCCTCCGCACGCGCAAAAAGCAGATCCTTCGCTGCGCTCAGCATGACCCACGGTTGATGATTATTCCTGGGCGGGCGGGGCGGCGCGACCGAAGCTGATGGCGGGTAAGGCGGCGACCAGTTGCGCCGTGTAGGCGTGCTGCGGATGTTCGAAGATCTGCTGCACGGCGGCACACTCCACGATCTTCCCTTCCTGCAGGATGGCGATGCGGTCGCAGATGGTGGCGACCGAGGCGAGGTCGTGCGAGATGTAGAGGATGCTGACGCCCTTCCCGCGATTGAGGTCGCGGAAGAGACGGAGTATCTCGGCCTGGGTGATGATGTCGAGCGCGCTGGTGGGCTCGTCGGCGATCAGCAGGGCGGGGCGATGGATCAGCGCCATGGCAATGAGTACGCGCTGCGCCTGTCCGACACTGACCTGATCGGGGTAGCGGCGCAGGAAGTTTTCGTCGGCGGGCAGGCTCACCTCGGTGAGCGCGGTAGTAATGGCGGCGCGACACTCGTCGCGGGAGCCGCGGGCGTGCACGCGCCAGGCTTCGTCGAGCTGCGCGCCCAGGCGCATGGCGGGATTGAGCGAGGAGAGCGGACTTTGCAGGACCAGCGCCATCTGCCGCCCACGCAGTTCGCGCATTTCGCGCTCGGAGAGGCCGAGCAGTTCGCGCCCCTGAAAGACAATGCTGCCGCGCGCTGCGGCACCGCGAGTATCGACCAGCCGCATGACGCTGAGGGCGATGGTGCTCTTGCCGGAGCCGCTCTGGCCCACCAGTCCCAGCACTTCACCGGCGCGCATTTCGAGACGCAACTCGCGCAGCACCTCTCGGCGGCTGGGATAGTCGACGCTCAGGTGGAGCGCTAGCAGCGGGTTGGTGGCGTCCGGCATTATTTGGTTCCGGCGGCCTCGGTCAGGGTCCACTGGTCGATGTTCCAGTAGGTCTGCGGACGCAGCGCCACCGGCGCGGCTCCGCCGACGGCGGGCGAGACGGCCGACAAGGCGTTGCGATTGACAAGATAGAGGAAAGGCACCTGCTCGGCGGCGATCTCCTGCACGCGGTCCCAGGCGGCCTTGCGCTGCTTGAAGACGAGCGAAGATGCCTGGCGACGCATCAGCTCATCGATTTCCTTTTCCCACGCGGTCTCGGGCGCGGCCTGGTGCGGGTTCCACTGATGGTTGTCGCCCGAGCTGAGCCAGACGTTCATCTGGCTGAGGGGATCGTATTCCACGTTGACGAGGCCGAGCAGGATGGCTTCGTAGTTGAACTTCTGCGTCATGCGCTCGATGAGCGAGGGGAAGTCGAGGGTGACGACGTTGACCTTGATGCCGATCTTCGCCAGGTCGTGCTGGATCATGGTCGCCATGCGTTCGCGGTTGGCGTTGCCGGAGTTGGTGATGATGGAAAACTCGACGGCGTGGCCCTCGCGATCGACGAGCGCGTTGTTCTTGAGCTGGAAGCCGTCCTGCTGGAGGCGCCTGGCGGCGCCGTGGGGATCATAGGCGACGGGCTTGAGTTTGGCGTTGAACCAGACTTTGTTGGCAGGCGAGGTTGGTCCGACGGCGGGTTTGGCGTGGGTGCCGAAGACGACGCGCGCCAGATCGTCGCGATTGATGGCCTCCGAGACGGCACGGCGGAAAGCCTGCGAGCGGAACCATGCGAGTTTATAGGCGGGCAACTGCGCCTTGGCCGCCTGATTGAACCAGATCTGTTCGGAGTCCATCGAGGGGCCGGCGTCGTAGAGCGCGTTGGGCATGAGCGCCGAGAGTTGCTGGTACTGCTGGGCGTCGATGGAGTTGATGAGATGAATCTCGCCACGGCGGAAGCGCAGGGCTTCGATGTCGCGGTTGGGCTGGATGTCGAGGCGGACGGTGTCGATGAGCGGCAGCTTTGCTCCGGCGGAGTTGCGCTTCCAGTAGTTCGGATTCTTTTGCAGCAGGACGTAAGAGCCCGCCTTGTAATCGGCGACGTAGTAAGGTCCCATCGCGGCGCGCTCCTTGCGCGGCGAACGCGCGGAGGCGATCACCACCTGGTCGAAGGAGCGGTCAAGAGCGGCCACCGGCGCGGGGAAGGTCACGGTGACGGTGTTTTTCGCCGAGGTGACCCGGGTCTCGCCCTGGCCGGAGCGGAAGGCATCGGCGACGGGGGAGTGCAGCGCAGGGTCCATCATTCGGCGGACCGTGGCGACGACATCTTCCGGGCCGAAGGGCGTGCCGTCGGAGTAGTAGAGTCCCTGGCGCAGCGTGAAGGTAATGGTGCGGCCGTCGGGGCTGACCTTCCAGGCCGATGCGAGTTCGGGTTCGAGCTTCTGCGTCTGGCGGTTGAAGCGGACGAGCACGCCGCCGGTGAGGTACTGCACGGTGTCGGAGGCGTCGTCGTCGACCAGCAGCGGGTCGAAGGTCTTGGGCTCGGAGCGCAGGCTGAAGCGCAGCTCGGCGGCTACGGCGAGGGTCGATACCAGCAACAAAACCAGCAACAGGCAAACACGTCGGGAACGCATCATCCACCCACCTCGTTTCGCGACACCAGGAATTCAAAGCTGCCCACGACGAGCAGCAGCAACAGCAGCGGCGCGAGCTTCCAGTACTCACCGGCGAAAAAGGCAAGCTCCTGGAGTTCGCGCAACAGACCGCCCCACGATGGTAAAGGCTCGGCGACGCCGAGTCCAAGGATGCCGAGATTGGCCTCGGCCAGGATAAAGACCGGAATGCTGATCCAGAGCTGCGCGCTGAGGATAGGGCGCAGGTTGGGCAGGACGTGGCGCACAGCCAGTCGAAATCCGAAGCTGCCCTGGGCACGCGCCTGGAGCACAAAATCGCTGGCGCGCAGCGCGGCCGCGCCGGCGCAGACGACACGGGCCGCCCCGGCCCAGCCCAACAGTCCCAATAGTAGGAATGTGACCGCAACCGAGGTGCCCGGCGAGACGTTGAGCGGCAGCAGGGCGCGGACGGTGATGAGCAGAAAAAGCCACGGCAGCGACAGGAACAGGTCGGTGACGGAGTTGGCGATCTGCTGCCAGATGCCTCCGCGATAGCCGGCGAGTCCGCCGATGAGTCCGGCGAGGGCGGTCGAGATGAGCGCCGCGGCAGGGGCCAGCAGCAGCGAGACGCGCGTGCCGTAGAGCAGGCGGGCGAAGCGGTCGCGGCCCAGCTGGTCGGTGCCGAGCCAGTGCGCGTGCGAGGGCGCGGCGTTGGGTTCGGCGCGGAATTGCGCGGCGTATCCGCCGGGAGCCAGCATCTCGGCGCCGAGACAGGCCAGCACGATCACGATCAGCAGGGCGATGGCGAGACGGCGCGCGCGCTTCATACGCTGTTGCTCCTCGAACCGGCAAGCAGCGTGGCCGCGGTGTTGGCGACGAGGGTGACGAGCGTGGCGATGAGCGTAAGGGTGGCGAGCAGCGGCAGGTCGCGTCCCAGGGCGGCTTGCCAGGCGAGCTGACCGATGCCGGGGATGCCGCAGAGCGCCTCGATGGGCACCGCCGCGCCCAACGCCAGGCTCACCGAGACTCCGGCAAGCGCCAGCAGCGGAGCGGCGCAGACGCCCAGCACATGGCGGTAGAGCACTTGGGCAGGACCGAGTCCCTTGGCGCGGGCGGTGATGATGTGCGGGCGTTCGTAGCTGCGCGCCAGCAGGTTGCGGGCGTAGCGGAAAACGCGGGGAAAGACGACCAGCGCGATGGCCAGAAACGCCGGGGCGCGAAAGATCACCAGCAGCAACGCGAGCGCCGCCGCCGGCAGGCAGAGAAAGAAACTGCTGAAGCCCGTGGCCGAGGCGGTAAACACGGAATTGCGCAGCAGGGCCGAGGCGATAGCGAGCAAGGCTGCCAGCAGCCATCCGACGAGCAATCCGAGGGCGACGATCTTGGCCGTCGCAGGCAGACGCTCGGCCAGCAACTGGCGCACGGGGCGATGGAGAATCTGCGAGACGCCGAAGTCGCCACGCACGGCGGCGGAGAGGTAGTGCGCGTAGAAGCTGAGGACGTCGCGATTTTCAGCACGCTGGGAGCGCAGGGCCTCAACGCTCTCGTGGCTCAGGCGCACGTCGAGTTGCTGCTCGTCGGCGTCGAAGCCGGGGGCGAGGCGCACGAGCGTAGCGGTAGCGAGCAGTCCGATGAGGGCGGTGATGACGATGGCGAGCAAGTGACGGGAAAGCCGGCGGCCCATCCGTTCACCGATCACTGAACCAGCGTGATGCGGGTGGCAGGAACCTTCTCTTCCTCCCCGCCATGCCGGCTGAGGCCCTTCATCATGTACATGCGGCGGTCGGCCTGCGCGAGCAGGTGCTCGGCATCGGTGCCGTCGGCGAGAAAGTAGGCGGTGCCGACGCTGGCCGAAAGCGTGTTCTTGCCGCAGATCGCGAAGGCGGTCTGCTTGGCGAGTTCGCTGATGCGCTCGGACTTGAACTTGGCCTGCTCGGGGGTGAGGCCGGGCACGATGATGACAAACTCGTCGCCACCCATGCGGGCCACATACTCATATTCGCGGCTGTTTTCGCGCAGCGCCTGGGCAAAGGAGTGGAGCACCTTGTTGCCTTCGAGGTGGCCGAAAACGTCGTTGATGCTCTTGAAGTGGTCCAGATCGCAGACCATGACGGCCAGCGTGGCGCCGGTGCGCTTGCAGCGCGCCAGTTCGCGGTCCAACTGCAGGAAGAGCGAACGCGCGTTGGGCAGGCCGGTGAGGTAGTCGGTCGTGGCCGAGGTCTGCGCCTGCTGGTACTTGACCGCGTTCTCGATCGACATGGCGATCTTGGGCGCGATGGCGAGCACGATGCGCAGGTGGTCGCGGTTGAAGGCATCGGGCTCGGCACGATAGAGGCTGAGCGCACCCACGGTGCCGTTGATGCCCTCGAGCGGAGCCGACAGGGCGGCGCGCAGCGTGCTGAACCTAGCCGGATTGTTGAGGTAGCCCGGTTCGACCGAGGGATTGCCGTTCAGAATCGGCTTGCGGTTGTGTACGACCCAGCCGGAGAGTCCCTGACCGAGCGGAATCTCCAGCGAGGAGAAGAGGCGGAAGTCGTCGCCACTGACGTGCTTGGGAACGAGCACATCGTTTTCCAGCATCCAGATGGCGATGGAGTCGTAAGGAACGAGGCGGCGCAGACGGGCCGAGACGACGGAGAGCGTGTCTTCGAGGCTGAGCGAGTTGCCGAGGTCGTGGCTCAACTCGAACAGCATCTGGGCCTCGTGACGGGCGGCGGCAATCGAGTTGAGGAAGTCGCGCTCGGCGACCACCGGGCGGTGCACGGCGGACTCCTGCTCGAAACCGGCAGCGGGAGTCGCCAGCGATTCCAGCGAAAGCGGTTCGATGGGACCAACTTCGTCGGCCACCGGGGAGGCCGCCGAGAGCGCCATCTGTTCCAGTTCAAGGTGGCGCCGCTGCAGGATCTCAACCACCCTCGGATCGAACTCCTTGCCCGACAGCGCGACCACGTAAGCCAGCGCTTCTTCCAGCGGGATAGCGCGGCGGTACTGGCGGTCGGAGGCGAGCGCGTCCATGCAATCGACGGCGGAAAGTATGCGCGCGCCGATGGGAATGGCTTCGCCGACGAGGCCGTCGGGATAACCGGCGCCGTCCCACTTCTCGTGGTGATGGCGCACGATGGGCACGACCGGGTAGGGGAACTTGACCCGCCGCAGAATCTCGGCGCCGACGGCGGGGTGAATCTTCATCTTTTCGAACTCTTCGGGCGTCAGCTTGCCGGGCTTGCTGATGATGTGCTCGGGTACGGCCAGCTTGCCGATGTCGTGCAGGATGGCAGCCGCGCGCAACGCTTCGAGTTCATCCTGCGGCAGCTTGAGTTCCCTGCCGATTTCGGTGGCGTAGACGCGTACGCGCTGCAGATGCTCGTGGGTGGTGTGGTCCTTGGCATCGATGGCCAGCGCCAGCGCCTCGATGGTGCGCAGGTGGAGTTCGGCCATTTCGCTGACGTGCCGCTTCTCGTCCTCGAGGTGCGCGAGGTAAAGACGGTAGGAGCGGTAAATCCAGTAGACAACCGGCATCACCAGCAAGGGAGTCTGCCAGCCGATGGAGCGGTTGACGTAGTGGACGACGACGACCAGGCCGGCGCCTGCAAGGTAGTAGGGAAAGGACCAGAAGTAGCACTGGGACCAGGTTTCGCGGAAGGCGCGCTTCTCGGTCAGCGAAATGATGGCCGCGATGGGAACGGTGTTGACGACGAAATAGCTGACGCCGGTGGCCATCACCATCAACGGCAGGCTATTGCCAAGCAGCGATCCCGTGTGGCGATAGACCCAGGTGCAGCACCAGACGGTGGGCGCCATCATGGAGAAGACGTTGAAGAGCACGCGCACTGGCCTGGCCGGGCGGTTCATCTTCCAGAAGCACTGCACGGCGGTTGAACCGCAGCCGAGCAACATCGTCTCGCCCGGCGAAAGCTCGAGCACACCCAACAGGATGAACAAAAAGTTGGGCGACATGGAGATGTTGATGCCGGGAAGAACAACCTTGAGTCCGGAGGCAAGCAGGGCAAGCAGGAGGAAGGCGGCAAGGAAGATGGGATCGCGCGGAGCCCAGTGACGGATGCTTTCAAAAAAAAAGCACAACCCCGAGGGCCGAAGTCAACCCGATAAAAATTTTGGCCCGCAGCGGCATTCCTATGCCCCCCACCCTGCAAAACACCAGAAGCAAGCGTCAGTTTGTGCTTAATTGTAACCGCCGTCAATCAGCGTTGCTAACGAATTAATTACCTGTGTACCGTTCCCGATGGGGCAGACGCCTCGGAAGGGCGTTTGGATTCGCCGCCGGAATGGGCGACTGCCAGCTGCCCCGCCGCAAAGCACCAACGGAACAACTGGCAGTTGCCGATCACAGGTCAGGCCGACAGGAAAAGGCGACTGCCACGCCCCAAGGAGCGCGGCGAGCCGACGCGATTAGCTGCCCCAGATCACTCCGGCCAAAACCACACCACAGACGCGGGCGAACACGCCCGAGCCAAAGACACCGACCACGGCACAAGTGATGACAGCAGCCGTGATCAACGCCCATCCACCGGTGTTCGTATTAGGATTGCGTTCCAAATGCATCGCCATTCCTCGCTGTATACTCTGCCGCCGGTTCATTCGCCCTTGGCGCGAACCGCCTTAGCTTCGGGAGCGTCATTCCGGTCATCGATCTGAGTCTGGCTTCCCCAGAGCGAACCGCTGCCCCACAAGGAGCCACTGCCCCACAGGGAGCCGCTTGCCGAGGTAGTGCTGCCCCAGAGTGAACCACCACTCCAGACGCCATTGCTGCCCCAAAGAGAACCGCTGCCCCAGAGCGAACCACTACCCCAGAGCGAACCACTACCCCAGAGAGAACCGCTGCCCCACAAGGAACCGCTGCCCCAGAGTGAGCCGCTGCCCCAAAGTGAACCATCGGCCTGGAACTGGTTGCTGCCCCAAAGAGAACCGCTGCCCCACAAGGAACCGCTGCCCCAGAGTGAGCCGCTGCCCCATAAGGAGCCGCTGCCCCAAAGCGAGCCGTTGGCGTTGACGATGTATACCTGCCCGTTCGCGCTGTTGAAAACCGCAGTGGGCGAAACGGCGGAGCCGGAAACCTGGTCATGGTTGTTCAGCGCTGCCTGGATGTCCAGATAGCCCGCGCCCACAGTGAAGATGTCGCCCTGCATGGTGTAGGTGACGCCGCCGTCGGTCACGGTGGAGGAGGTCGGCAGGTTCTTGTACGCCGACTTCATCAGCCGGGCCTTGATCTGGTTCGGCGTGAGGGTCGGATCGGCCTGCACCATCAGGGCCACGGCGCCGCTGACCATGGCGGTCGACATACTGCTGCCGCTGAGGATGAAGTAGTCACTGGACGGAGCGTCGGCGGTGACGGTCTGGTAGTAGCTGAGCGGTACGCGGTTGCCGGGATTCTCGGTGACCAGGGAACTGGTGGACTGCTGCAACGAGACGATACGATTTCCCGGTGCGACCAGGTCAGGCTTGACCACGGCGTCGATGGCCGTCGGCCCCTTGGAACTGTAGGAGGTCAGCTGGTCGTCGGCACGGTTGGGCGTGCCCATGGCGTTCATTGCGCCCACGGTGATGACGTAGGGATCGTTGCCGGGAGCGTTGATAGTGCCGTACCCGTCGGTGCCAGGATAGCGCCCGTCATTGCCGGCGGCCACGACCACCGTAATGCCGTACTGCCACGCCAGCTCTACGGCCCAGCAGAGCGGATCGATCCGGTAGCTCTCGTAAACCCCGCGGCCAAGCGAGAGGTTCAGGACGCGAATGTTGTACTTGTTCTTGAGCAGGATGGTGGTCAGGATCGCCTTGATGACGGAGCTGTCGGTGCCTTCGCCGTTGGCGTCCAGCACGCGCAGGCTGATCAGATTGACGCCCGGCGCGATGCCCTGGACTTCCACCGTGCAGTTCTTGCAGGTGGAGTTGTTGCCGTTGCCGCCGATGATGCCGGCCACGTGGGTGCCGTGCCCGTAGGCGTCATCTCCGTTACCGCCAACGAAATCCCAGGAGAAAACCACCCGCGACTTCTTGCCCTTGTTCTTGTCAAGATCGTGGACCTGCTGAATGCCGCTGTCGATCACGGCCACGCCGACGCCCGATCCGTCAAGGCCGAGGTTCCAGGCGTAAGGCGCCATAACGGCGGGAGCAGCATTATTAAGGTGGGCCTTGATTTTGCGATCCAGCGAGACGTAGGCAACGTCATCGTCGACATCCAGATCGGCCAGTTTGCCAGCCGCCAGACGTACGCCGAGGCTGTTGATCTGGCTCAGATCGGTATGGACAAAACCACCGCGGTGGCGAATCTTGTTGTGGTGGGCAGCGACCGGGACGGTGTTGTACCGAACGATAACGTCCACCGTCTCATCGGGGCCCTTGCCCTTAAGGTCAGAGGATATCTTTTCCCCCGACCCAAAGGCCGCCAGGGACAAAAAGAGTATAGCTAATACCACCAGGTAGATCAGTCTTCGCATAAAGGTCTCCGGATTTCCGGCAATAGTGCTACTTGCAAGTTACCCGCCAAAGAATCACTTTGGTAACTTGTTGAATTTATAATGTGGGTGCATCCTTCCCCTTGAGTAGAGTGACACATTGCCAGGCGGCGTGGGCAGAATGCGACAGATTGGCACATCGCTTGTGGTTTCGTTTAGGGAATTTGCCGTAGACGCGCGCTGGCAGCCAGGTTAGCTTTTCTTTGAGTCGTCGCTCGAACAGGTGCCTGATCATGGACGGTAAAGGGCCAAAAACAATACGCGTTCACGGGATGGAAATCCTGGTAGCCAGCCCTGCCATGCAGGGGCTGATGCGCCTGGTGGAGAAAGTCGCGGGCACGGATGTTGCCGTTTTGATTACGGGGGAGACAGGCTGCGGCAAGGAACTGATCGCGCGCGCCATCCACTCATACTCCACGCGCGCCAGCGGTCCGTGGGTGGACGTAAACTGCGCCGCGCTGCCCGAACACCTGATCGAAAGCGAGTTGTTCGGCTATGAGAAGGGCGCCTTCAGCGGCGCCGACTCGAACAAGGCCGGCATGTTTGAGCTGGCCCACCGCGGGACCTTGTTTCTGGATGAAATTGGCGAGCTCGACATCAAGGGGCAGGTGAAGCTGCTGCGCGTGCTCGACCGCATGCCCTATTACCGCCTGGGCGGCAGCCGCAAAGTGACGGCGGACGTCCGGGTGGTGACGGCCACCAACCGCACGCTCGAGGACGGGGTGCGGCTGGGGCGGCTGCGCAGTGACCTTTACCATCGGCTCTGCCAGTTCCAGATACGCGTGCCTCCCCTGCGGGAGCGGCCCGAAGACGTGGCGGCGCTGGCGCAATACTTCGCCAACCAGATACAGCCCGGGCTCACGTTTTCCTTTGGGGCGACCGAACTGCTGCGCGCCTACAAGTGGCCGGGGAACGTGCGCGAACTGAAGAATGTGGTGACGCAGATGGCCTTGCGCGTCAGCGGCGAGGAGATCCGCCGCAGCGACCTGCCACCTGAGGTCACCGGCGCGCCCACGGCCTTCGTGGCGGGTGGCGTGGATGACGACGGTGAACTGGCGGAGAATCCGGCGGCGCTGGACGCGGTGGAGAAGCAGGCTATCCTGCGCGCCATGGCGCGGACCGGCGGACACCAGGGGATGGCGGCCGAGCAACTGGGAGTCTCGCGGCGCACGCTCAGCCGGCGGCTGAAGCAGTACGGCATTGAGGGGCGGCCCGCCGCTGGCACCTGGCGCGGGATGAGAGAGCAGCAGTTCTTCCGCATGCCGCTGTCGGTGCCGGTAACGCTGGTGACTCCGAACTCGGAGCAGATTGTGACGTCGGTGGATGTGAGCGCCGGGGGCGTTGGCGTGGAGGGCGTGCAGAATCCGTTCCAGCTGGCGGCAGGGCTGCGGGTCAGCTTTTCGCTGCCGGACGACGCGCAGGCGATCTCGGCGCGGGCGCACGTGATCTGGGCCGATCCCGGGGGGCGCGTGGGCTTGCGCTTTGCCGATATGGCAGAGTCGAGCGCCGCACGCCTGAACCGCTGGCTTGAGGAACGGCGCACCGCGCAGACTCCGCGGGAAAGCGACGGCCCGGCCCGGCCGGTGAAACCGCTGGCTACAGGATATCTGGCCTCGCGTACGACGGTCGAGTGAGACAGGCTGGGCACAGCGGAAGGCGGAACCAGGTTATCGGATGATCTGGCGACCCCGGAGGGACTCGAACCCCCAACCCTCAGATCCGAAGTCTGATGCTCTATCCATTGAGCTACGGGGCCGCATAAAGCTAACTAATTGACTCGACTAGGGTAAGCTGATTTGCCGGGAGAGTCAATTTGCACCTTTTCTGGTGCTGGTATGGCTGAATCATGGCCAACGCCGTTTTCAGCCTGTTGTTGCTGCTCCAACTGCTCACGCTTGGCGTCGAGACGAGCAGCCACGTCGGCAAGATCAGACTCGTCCACGATGTTGTAGCGGCTAAAGACGCTGCGTGTGCGCCAGCCGCCCACCCGCATGATCACGTCTTCGTGGATGCCAAGACGCCGCATGTTTCGGGCAGCGGTGCGGCGCAAGTCATGCAGTAGTAAACCGGGAACGCCAGCCGTTTCAGTGACCCGACGCCAAGTCGCCCTGAACGTCTTTACTGGTTTGCCGTCAGCCCACGTAAAGACGTCGGCATCGGGCTTCTTCCCAGCACAGCACGCCGACAGAAGCTCGAAAACTTTGGCCGTCATCTTCACCAGTCTGCCGTCCCCATTCTTGCTATCGTACAGCCGTCTGCCGGAAGATTGGGGAGAAGGCTACCCCAATGTATGGCTGGGCACCAGCGTCGGCTGCAACAGCACGCTGAGCAAGATTGATTCGCTGCGCAAGGTTCCAGTTCA
>CAINCZ010000137.1 GCA_903847195.1 uncultured Acidobacteriota bacterium
CGAACGGCAGCGCCAGATACTCCTGTCATTTCGCAACAATCCCGAGATTTCCGAGGACGCCCTGTCCGGCGCGCTCTATGAAATCGAACAGGCCAGCTCGCTGATGCTGGCCATGCACGGCAAGATCGGCCACTATCTGCGCGAGAATGAATGGCTGATGACCATCAAGAACCGCGCGGCGATCCCGGGGGGCGTCTGCGAGTTCGACCTGCCGGGCTATCACTACTGGCGACATCGCGATCCGGCGTTGCGGCAGCAGGATATTCGCGGCTGGATCGCCCCCATGATTCCGATTCGTGACGGTCTCGCAATTGTGCTGCGCCTGCTGCGCGCCTCCGGCCGCGCCGAGCAGCAGATGGCTCAGGGCGGCAGCTTCCAGCTGATGCTGGGCAATCGCGGCGCACAATTGATCCGCCTCAAGCTTAAGCTGGGCGATCACTGCCTGCCAGAGATTTCGGCCGGCAAGTTCGCCATCAACATCCGTTTCCTGCGCCCCGATATGGATCAGCGACCGCGCCAGGCCGACTTTACGGTCAACTTTGAACTTACGCTGTGCAATCTGTAAGCCGCCCGCGCATCGTCGCCTGTCCGAAGTGCGGCACGGATGTCGAATGGATTAGCGAAAATCGCTACCGGCCATTTTGTTCGGCGCGCTGCAAGGGCATCGACTTCGTTGCCTGGGCAACCGAGAGTTATCGCGTCGAGGCGTCTGAAGAGACACATCCGGAAGATCCGTCCGAGTAATCGTCGCGTGGGCGGATCTAGTCCTCCCAGGCCGCGCGAATCGCTGCAATGCCGTGAGCCCCGTACCGCTGCGCGACGTCGAGATCCTCGCGCGACAACCCGCCCAGCGCAAAAATTGGCAGGGGCGGCACACCGGCCGCTGCCGCGAAATTGTCCCAGCCGATTCCAGCCACGCCAGCGTGACTGGCGCTTGCCCTGACCGGGCCGAATACCGCAAAGTCGCAACCCAGGCGGCCGGCCAGTTCAAGCTCCGCCGCCGAGTGACAGGATGCTGCAACCAGTGGAAGAGCCGGCCGCCGAGTTTGCGCCGCCAGCTGCGCCGCCGACAGATGCACGCCATCCGCAGCCGTGGCTTGCGCCAGCGCGACATCGCCATTTACCAGTGCCCGAGCACCATATTGATGGACGAGGTCAACTGCGGCGTGCACGAAGGCCGAACGCCGCGCCGCATCGAGCCTGGGTTCGCGCAGCTGCACCAGCTTCAGGCCACTTTCCAGCGCTTGCGCCAGGACCAGCAATTGCGCGTCAATGCCGATCTCGCCGGCGTGGGTGATGGCGTAAAACTCGGGCAGGGCCAAGGCAGCCAGCACCGGCGCGTTAGCCGGGAGCATGGGCGAAACGCTCGGCGCGCCGGACCGCTGCCACGCTAGCGCACTATGCACATGGTCGTGCAACTCGCCGGACCACTGCCGCACGCGGAAGAAATTCAGCCGCACATGGGCGTGCTCATAAGCATGCTGGCGACGCAGCCAGGGGTCGGCGCGCAGAACCTCGATGCCAAGTTCTTCGCGCAGTTCGCGGATGACAGCGTCATTAGAAGTTTCTCCCGGCTCCACCTTGCCACCCGGGAATTCCCAGAAGCCTGGATAGAAGCTTCCGGCGGCGCGCTGACCGAGCAGGAATTCGACGGCCCCATCCGCTGCCCGCCGCTCTATGACGGCGGCGGCGACTTCGGTAATCTTAGCTCCGCTTCGCTCCGTCTTCACTTCTTGGACTTGGCATGGCGTCCGGCGTAATCGCGGGCGAATTGCCAGGCTACCCGGCCGCTGCGCGAACCGCGCAGCAGCGTCCATTGCAGAGCCTCGCCACGCGCGGCGGAGATTTGCTGCGGCGACGCGCCGAACTCGGCCAGCCAGTGAGAACAGATCTCCAGATAGTGATCCTGACTGAAGGGGTAGAAC
>CAINCZ010000138.1 GCA_903847195.1 uncultured Acidobacteriota bacterium
AGGAGAATGCCGTGTACGAGGTGAAGGAAGAACTGCAGGTTCCGCAAAACAGCAACGTGGTGTGCGATCAGATCATCTGCTTTCCCCGGTTGGCGCGGGAGGGAGAGGCGCCAGGACTGTTCCGGCGCGTGGAGATTTGGGACGAGGAAAAGCAGGAGTCCATCGTGTTTCTCTCCAACCTGCTGGCCTTCGGCGCGACGACCATCGCAGCCATCTACAAGGACCGCTGGCAAGTGGAGCTGTTCTTCGAGAGCTCGACATGGTGCACTCCTTTGGATGCTATGACATTTCAAGGGTCAACTGCGCTGAATTGAGCGTTGGTGGGGGCGATGGATGGTTCCGTCCGGCCACGCATCGCTCGACGTCCGCCCTGTGCAGAATCCAGGGTGCGCCCGTACAGGCCTGCGACGCAGGCAACTGTTTCAACCGAATCAGCCGCAAAACAGTGGTCGGCGTGACGGCGAGGGCGGCGGCAACTTCACTGACCGACATTTCGCCGCGGGCTTGCCGCTCTCCCTCACGGTAGACCGGAACCGCATGGTTGTTGCGCAGCGAGCAGATACGCTTCGCCGTCCATCTCTGTCCGTGTGCCGTATGGCGCTGATTCCGATTCAGGATCGAGGCGATCCGCGCGTCTGGTTCGATCCGCGCCAGCGTGCGAACGATCTCCACCAGATCATCGTCGGTGACATACCGATGCCGGCCGGTGCGAATCCTCTGGAACTCTACCTGCGTGTGGTCCCCGCCTTGCCAATGCAAGATGAGACGTATCGTCTCGCCTTCACACGTGGCGATGATGTCTTTTAGCGCAACACGAAGGAGGCGTTTCTTGTGCTCCGGCAAACTGTGCGGATCGTCCCAGAGTCTGGGGAGGTTCCGCGCGAAGGATAGGAGTTCCCGTTTCTGGGCGTCGGTGAGTGGGCGCTCGCGACTTCCCTGCAACGTCACGAGTTCGGCTTCAACCTGCGCCTCCGCGGTCAGCGCTTGGTTCCAGCGGCGTTCGAGTTCCGCTGCCACGAGGCGATTCGCTGGATCTACGGCATCATACTGGCGCCGGGCGCGTGTAACTTCATAGCGCGCGTGCTCTAATGCCAATGCCCTCTGCTGAATCCGCTCGTCGCTGGCGCCTTGTAGAGACTCGATCGCCTCAATGGCCGCTTCGATACCGAACGGCGCCAGGGATTGCATCAGTTGCTCCGCCACTAAGCGATCGGCACGGAGCCCGCCGAACATTACGCAACACGCGTGATCGCGATTGAGGAGATAGCCCGAGCACTGATACCTAATCGTGCGTGGACCTGGGTATTGCGCCAGCAACTTGGCGCCGCAGTGACCACAGCGCAGCAGCCCAGCGAGCAGCGCCCCGCCGTGTTTGACCGGTCCGCGCACCGCGTTACCCCTCGCATTGTCATTGTGGGCAATCATCGTCTGATTGCTCTGATAGACATCCCAGTCAATGCAACCCTCATGGCGATCCAAGATCAACACTGCCCAGTCCTCGCGACGGCGCTGCACCTGGCG
>CAINCZ010000139.1 GCA_903847195.1 uncultured Acidobacteriota bacterium
GAAACGACTGGTTGCTCGTGAACTGGAATCGCGATGGAACGCAGCTCTGGAGAGGGTCGCGCAACTGGAACAACGACTCGCTCGCATGGATGCCGCTGCTGCCTCCCGCCCGGAGATCGATCGAGATGGTCTGCTGGCGCTTTACGGCGGGATGGACATCCGTGGCGGGAACGGTCTCAAGAACGTCAGCGGCGGAACGGTTCATCGCATCTCCCAGCAGACACCGGATAAGTGCCCACAACCCAAGTGCCCACTTAGGAGAATGCCAAGCCGTTACCACCGCGTCCAGACGGCCCTCGGCGTACGCTTACAAATCCGCTGCTACCGCCGACGTAACTGTGCCTAGCTCTTCTGGTCCGGCACGGACGGCGTCGGGGGCTTGTCCCTTCCTCCCAAAACTGGAGAACTCTTGTCGCCGTAATAACCACCGTAACGGGAGCCAGAATAGTAGTAGTAGTAGTAGTCGGGAGAATCGAGATTGATCGCGTTGATGACGAGTCCCATGACCGGCGCCTTCACGTATTCCAGCAACTCGCGGGAACGGCGCAAGGCAGCGTTCGTAGTCTGGCCGGACCGGGCTACGAACAGCACCACATCCACGGTGACCGACAACAGCACGGCATCGGTGACCGACAGCACCGGCGGGGAGTCGACAACGATGTGATCGTATTCCAGTCGCCACTTCGCCAGCAGGTCGCGCATGAGAGCCGAACTCAACAACTCGGAAGGCTGCGGCGCCAACGGGCCAGCTGGCAATACGAAGAGGTTGGGCTGCATGCATGAGATGATCGCATCTTCGGGCTGGCAACCGCCCGTCAACACGTTGGTCAACCCCAGCTTTGGCCTGGGGATATCTAAGCCCTTGTGCACGCTGGGACGGCGCAAGTCGGCATCGACCAGGAGCACGCGCTTACCCTGTTGTGCGAGCACAATCGCGGTGTTGATACTGGTGACGGTCTTGCCGTCCTGCGGCAGCGAACTAGTCACCAGGATGCAGCCCGGGGGATGACCGACACTCGACAACAGAATCGAGGTACGCAGGGCGCGATAAGCTTCGCTGATCTCCGACTTGGGCTGGAGGAAAGCAATCTTCGACATCGGAGTCGCGGTTGCCCTGGTTGGGGTCTTCCGGAACAGCGAGAACCGCGAAGCCTGCATCCCCTCCTTGCTGACGGACTCGTAGGCCGGGATGAGACCGATAGCCGGCACTCCGGTAATCCGCTCGGCCTGCTCGGGAGTGCGCACGGTGGAATCGAGCGCCTCCAGCGCGAAAGCGCCAGCGACACCGCCCAAAATACCGATCAGCAGGGCAAAGCCCAAATTGCGGGGCACATTCGGGCGGGATGGGCCCAAGGGCGGGCGCGCCGGATCGATGATAGTGATATTGCTCGAGTTCAGACCCGCCATCAGGCTGGCTTCGTTCAGCTTCTGCAGCAGGCCGTCGTACAACATGCGATTCGAGTCGGCCTCCTGCCGGAGGATGCGGAACTGGATGGCGTCTTCGCCGAGTTTTTCCGTCTCGGCCTTTTGGGATTCCAGCGCCGCGCGGAGCAATTGTTCGCGCTTTTCCGCCGCCTCGTAATCGCTGTAAAGCTTGCGCTTCACGATGGCGAGCTGCTCTTGGTATGACTTTTCCATCTGCACGAGCCGGCTCTGGGCTTCCTGCACCTTGGGATACGCCGAGCCAAACTGGTTCGAGAGTTGGGCCAGTTGCGCCTGCAATTCGGCCTGCTGTTGCCGGAGCGCGCTTAACACCGCGTCCTGCAGCACAGCGGTATCCAAGCCGGACTTGGCAGCACTTTGGTATATGGTGTTCTTTAGAATCCGTTCTACCTCAGCCTGGGTCAGCTGGCGGTTCAAGTCGTTCAGCTTTTCCAGAGTGATGTTCTGCTTGTCGTCGCCAAAGATGTTGTGGGCCTTCTGATAATCCAGCAACCTTGCCTGCGACTCTTCGACCTTGACCTGCAGGTTCGCCAACTGCTTGGACAGCCATTCGGACGCTTGCACCGTTCCTTCGAAGCGCGATCGAATGTTCTGCTCGATGAACGTCGCGGCGATGGCGTTGGCGACATCGGCGGAAAGCTGCGGATTTGAACTGGAGAACCGGATGTCGATCAACGAGGTTCCGGGCACCTGCGCAACCCTGAGATTCAAGCGATACCGGAGGAGCAGCAGTTCGTCCCGAACCACTCTCTGCCGGGGAGTCAGCGGCTTGGCAGGCACCTCCGCAAATTCGGAATTCTGATCCAGATGCAGCTTGTCGATGACCCGCTTCGCCAGTGAGGTCGCCTGGATAATCCTCGACTGTGTTTCCAGGTCTGCTCCCGAGATTTGGATCGCCTGGCTGGCCGAAGTTGTCAGGATATTCGACGATTGACTGGAAGCGAAGGAAATGCGAACAGAAGAGTCGTAAACCGGGGTCGTGCGGACGGATACAATCGCGGCCACTCCAACCACGGCAACCGCCGCGATCAGGACCGTCCACTTGCGCTTGAGCAAAATGCGCCAGTAGTCGCCAAGAGTAGTCTCGCGCGGTCCGAGTGCGATTTCGTTTGAGGCTGCGAGCCGGCGAACATCAGGTGGCGCCGGAGTGTAGGACTCCCCGTTCAAGTTGTTGGAACTCAAAAAATCTGCCTCCGTCTTCGCTCGCACGTCCAACTAATAATATTCGGCTTGCATCGAACAGACTTAATCCCCATTTGCCGATTCAGTCTGAACATCCTGAACTGTGCGGGAAGGGAGCCGGGACCATTATGGGACGGTCTTTGTAGACAGCTCTTCCCGCCTATATATTATCCGACCGCCTTGCGGTTGCCCCCGTCCCATCCGGCGGTATTCTCGCCACAAGTCCCGGGACGGCACTGTACCAAAATTGCCATATCAAACGCTGATTGTCGAGTTCTTATTGTCGAATGGCCATGGTCAGCGCCACCCCACTCGCTAAGTTGTATGCGGTTTCCGCAGTCTTGAGAAGTGCCCGCTTGGCAAGGCTTGACGGGACGAAAAGGATGTCTTCCCTCTGCATCGCAACATCGGGAGCTTGCGCAGCCATGATCTTCTTTAAGTGGACGGGGACCGTCTGAATCCCCTCCGGCGTGCGCCGTACGATTTTGGCACGGTCGAGATTGGCGAGCCGCGTCGGGCCATGAACCATGGCGAGGGCCTTCAGTGCCGTGAACTCTCCGGCGGTCTCTTCCATCAGCAGACTACTGGGCTGGGAAACCTCTCCCACGATGTAGACCGCACCGGCTCGGGAAACAGTAATCATGTCGCCCTTGTGCAGTTCGATATTGGCGTTCAGGTTTAGCCGGGGATCACGAGACAGGTAGAGATTTTCCTGCCGGCCTTCCCGCTGATTGATGACCGTGACGAGTTTGCCCGCCGTAGCATTCGGACCGCCCGCAGCCGTGAGCAGGTCCAGCAACCGCCGGGAACCCGGGATCGGGTATACGCTAGGTCTGTTGACCTCGCCCATCAGGAGCACGGCGCTGGCAAATTCCGTCACGTTCACACTTACGTGAGGATCCTTAATGAAGTTTCCCTTGCGCAGTCTGCCTTCAATCTCTTTGCGGGCCTCCAGCGAATTCATGCCGCCCACATGCACATCATTCAACAGCGGGAAATAGATATCTCCCTTGGCATCCACGCGCACCCGTTGCGAAAGCTCCGGCACGCCGAAAACCGTGATTTCCAATCCGTCATTCGGCGAGAACACATAGCTGGCCTCATCGTATTCGGCAACCCTGATACCCTGGCTGGCCGCGGCCGACGAATTTGCCGCCGAAGGAGCCTGGTCTGACGAAGACGCCCCCGTACGCCCGCCCTGAGAGAACAGACACGCAGGAACCGCCGCAATCATGCAAACGAGCAAGAGGACGAACCACAACTGACGAGACGGATATTTCATGAATCCTCGCTGGATGACTGCTAAACTAGTCGGGTGCCGGCAGAATGCAACTGGCGCTATTGCTTGGTCCAGTTTAGCATAGGTTGGCAGACTGGTAATAGTTGCTTGGCGCCCATCTTCCAATGAGCAGGTAGCGAAACATGTCATCCGGGTCCGAAATTTCGGCTCCATCCAGAAATGCGGGGGCGGAACGGGAGTCTGGTTCGATTCGCCAGAAAAGAAGACGCAGGCGTGTCCGCCAGAAGCGGAACCGCTGGCTGTTGAAGCTTCTGGCTTACGTCGTCTTTTATTCGGCCCTGCTGCTTGCATTGATTTACGTCTGGTTTAGTATTTCCAGCTGAAATGGCCTAACCATGCGCCGAATCGCCATCGCGGCGGCGCCGACGGTTGAAAGCACGTTCAGCCCATTCACTCGCGACGGAACTCTGAGAAGCGTGACCCGGCCGGACGACCTCCGAATTGTGTTCGCTCGATTTTCGCCCGACCCATTCAATTATGGAATCGGCAGCGACCCTGCGCTTCTCCATTCTTTTCTTCCCTGCACCCGGGCACCGCGCCTTGGAGCTCCGCTCCGGACGGATAGCTTCGCCGCCGCGTCGTGGTAAGTTATAGGCACCACATAATGTTCCACTTGGCAATGCAAGCTCACGTTGAGGGGGCAGGAAATGTTATCCGGTTCGTGTCCCGCCGTCGTAATCGGCACGGGATCCATTGGATTTCGGCATTTGCGCGTCCTGAACCAGGGGCTAAGTGTTCCTGCATTCGCGCTACCCATCCGAGAGAGCCGAATCCCCGAGCTTGAAGCCCTTGGTTTTCCCGCCTGCCGAACCCTGCAAGAGGCGGTACGCCGCGGCGCAACGTGCGCAGTGATCGCCAGTGATACCGGGCGGCATATTGCTGATGCCCTTAATGCGCTTTCGTTGGATTGCCACATCCTGGTGGAAAAGCCGCTTTCCGCTTCCTGCGAAGGCCTGCGCGATTTGGAAGCTCTGGCCCGGCTTAAAGGCAGGAAGGTGTTCGTGGGCTGCACCTTGCGATTTGACCGCGCCTTACTGCTGTTCCGGGAGCGGCTAGCCGAGATCGGCACGTTGCACGCGGTCAGGATCGAATGCCAATCTTATCTTCCTGATTGGCGACCGGACCGCGACTACCGCAGTGCATACTGCGCCCGAACCGGCGAAGGCGGCGTTCTGCTCGATCTGATTCATGACATCGACTATGCGGTTTGGCTGTTCGGTGCGCCTGCGGGGGTGTTCGCGAAGTTGGCGAATACCGGAAGGCTCGGTATCGCGACGGAGGAGATGGCGGACTTGTTCTGGAACACCCGTCACGGCGCGGCTGTCTCCATTCGCCTTGATTATCTGAGCCGCCGGGCCCACCGCGTGATGCGCGCCTATGGCGACCAAGGTGAGATTGAGTGGGACGGGGTGGCAAAGACCGTTACTGTCACCCGCGCCGGCCAGCCGTCCGAATCCGTCACCCTGACGCAAGAGCGCGACGACATCATGACGGACCAGTCACGGGCGTTTCTGGCCGCAATCAGCGGCGGAGACCCGGCGTCGCTGGCGACCTTGGAGCAAGGCGGCGTTGCGATGGCCATCTGTGACGCGGCCCGGCGCTCTTCCGCCTCAGGCTGCGTTGAGTCTGTTCAAGACTGGAGAAAGTAATGGGGAACCTTCAACCTGTGCTCGCTGTCATTCCGGCCCGTGGGGGCTCGAAAGGACTTCCGGGAAAGAATGTCCGTCCGTTCGCTGGGCTTCCGTTGATTGCCCACTCGATCGCCCTCTCGAAGTTATGCCCGGAGATAGCGCGCTGCATCATCTCCACCGATAGCCCGGAAATCACCGAGGTTGCCCGCCAGCATGGGGGAGAAGTTCCGTTCCTGCGCCCCGCTGAACTGGCGCAGGACGATACGCCGATGTGGCCGGTGCTGCAGCACGCGGTTCGCGAGATGGAGAGAGTGTCCGGGATGCGGTACGGTTCGGTGCTTTTGCTGGACCCTACTTCGCCGGGGCGGATTCCCAGTGACATCACCGAAGCCGTGCGCCTGCTCGATGAGGACCCGGCCGCTGTTGGGGTCATCGCTGTCTCGGAGCCGCACTTCAATCCGCGCTGGGTCTGTGTTGAGAACGCGGGTGGCTACATCCGTCACGTGGTTCCGATGGACAAGAAATACACCCGGCGGCAGGACGTACCGCCCGTTTATCGTATCAACGCCCTGCTCTATCTGTGGCGCCGCGAATACATGGAACAGAAGTCCCAAGGCGTTGGCGAGCACCCACATCGCATGCTGGTTGTGCCGGAAGAGCGGGCGATCCACATTGACGAAGCAAGTGATTTCACGCTTGCGGAACTGCTTATCCGCGAAGGGCTCGTAACTTTGCCCTGGCTAAGCTCTGGTGAGTAATTGAGATGAAGACGATCAGCGAATTGATGAATCTCAAAGGGCGGGTTGCCGTGATTACCGGCGGCGCCGGAAAGATCGCCGAAGCGCTCGAAGAAGGGCTCGCCGAGTTGGGCGCCGATCTGGCCGTACTGGATATCAGCCTGGACCGGGCACAGCACAGGTGCAAGGCGTTGACCGGCCGGTTCGGCATCAAGACAGCTGCGGTGGCGGTGGACGTTGCACAGGAAGACGCCGTGCATCGTGCGGTAGCCGCCGTGGAGCGGGACTTCGGGCGTATCGACATCCTGATTAACAATGCCGCCTACCCGCCGCTCGAACTTCCCGAGGACGGCCGCGAACTCGAAGCCCAGCAAATCGAATCATGGCGGGCTAATCTGGACGTGATGCTCACGGGATGCTTCCTGATGACCCGCGCCTGCACCCCGCTGCTACGCCGCAGCGGAAAAGGCTGCGTGCTCAACTTCGGCTCGATCTATGGGCTGGTGGGGCCTGACCTGCGGTTGTACGACGGCACGGAGATGGGCAACCCGGCCTACTACGCTGCGGCGAAGGGCGGAATTGTTCAGCTGACCCGTTATTGGGCCAGCACCCTGGCTCCGGCGGTGCGGGTGAACTGCATCTGTCCGGGCGGCGTGTGGCGCGATCAGCCGGAGTCGTTTCACGAGCGCTACAAGCAACGCACGCCGTTGCAGAGAATGGCGGTCGAAGAGGACCTGAAAGGTTCTGCCGCGTATCTGGTATCCGACTTGTCCGCCTATGTGACCGGACAGATACTGGCAGTCGATGGAGGCTGGACGGCATGGTAAGCGCAGTTCAGGTCGGCAAACATCTGGTCGGTCCGGGTTCGCCTTGCCTGATTATCGCCGAGGCCGGCGTTAACCATAACGGCAGTCTGGATATGGCGCTGCGGCTGGTGGACGCGGCGGCCGAAGCCGGCGCGGATGTGGTCAAGTTTCAGACATTCAAGTCGGAGGAAGTGATTTCCCCGGCAGCGCCCAAGGCCGAATACCAGAAGCAGACCACTGGAAGCGAAGAGTCGCAACTCGAGATGGTCCGCAAGCTGGAGCTGTCTGCCGACTCCTTCGCCACGCTGAACGACCACTGCAGCAAGCGCGGGGTGGTGTTCATGTCCACGCCGTTTGACTTTGGCAGCGTCGACCTTCTGCAACGTCTCGACGTTCCTGCTTTCAAGATTCCCAGCGGCGAGGTGACCAACCTGCCGTTTCTCTCCTACATCGCGAAGCAGGGGCGGCCGATCATCCTTTCGACGGGAATGGCGAATCTCGCCGAAGTCGAAGTCGCGGTACAGACATTGCGCCGCAGCGGCACCACGGATCTGGTGCTGTTGCACTGCGTCAGCAACTACCCGTCCCAGCCCGCAAGCGTCAATCTGCGGGCCATGCATACCCTGGCCGAGCATTTTGGCGTCCCCACCGGATATTCCGACCACACGGAAGGGACCGTGATTCCGCTGGCCGCCGCCGCCCTGGGCGCATGCGTGATCGAGAAGCACTTCACGCTCGATCGCACACTCCCCGGGCCCGATCACCGCGCCTCGCTGGAACCAGCGGAACTGGCAGCGATGGTGCGAGGCATACGTGTGGTGGAAGCTGCCCTCGGAGATGGCCGAAAGGTTCCAGCCGACGAGGAGCTGAATACTGCCGCCGTGGCGCGCCGCAGCCTGGTTGCCGCATGCGACCTCGCGGCCGGTACGGTGTTGTCCGAGAGCACGGTCGTAATTCGTCGCCCCGGTACTGGGCTGCCGCCTTCAGCTCTGCCGCAGGTATTAGGCCGCAGGCTGCGCGAGGCGGTTTCCGCCGGCGCACTGCTCTCAATGGAGATGATGGATTGAGAACGATCGGCGTTGTCACTACCTCCCGTGCCGATTACAGCTACTACCTGCCACTGCTGCGGGCGATTGTTGCCGACCCCGAGTTAGAGCTGCACCTGATGGTCTCCGGCATGCACCTGGTGCCGGAGTTCGGGTTGACCGTCAAGGCCATTGAAGCCGATGGCTTTCCGGTTGCCGCGCGCATCGAGAGCCTGGTGGCGTCGGATTCTCCGGAGGCGCTGGGAAAGTCGGTGGGACTGGGGACCATCGGATTTGCGCAGGCGTTTTCGTCCCGCCGCCCGGACATTCTCGTGGTTCTGGGCGACCGGTTTGAGATGCAGTGCGCGGTGCTGGCCGCTGTCCCCTTCAACATCCCGGTCGCCCACATTGGCGGGGGCGAGGCTACCGAAGGATTGATCGACGAGGTGATCCGTCACGCCATCACCAAGATGAGCCACCTGCACTTCGTCTCCCGCACGGAATACGCGAGGCGCGTGATGCGCATGGGCGAAGAGCCATGGCGGGTCACGGTCACGGGCTCTCTTTCGTTGGATAACCTCGGCAGCATCGAGTCGCTTTCAGACCAGGAGTTGGAACGGCTGATCGGCCTGCCGCTGGACCCCTCGCCCATCGTTGTTACCTATCACTCCCTGACGCTGGCTCCGGAAAAAGTTCGCGAAAACACCGCTGCTTTCTTGGCAGCCCTCGACGAACTGGGCGCCCCGGTGGTGTTCACCGCCACCAACGCGGATACGCAGGGACGGCAGATCGGCGACGCCTTGCGCGAATACGTCAGCCGTCACGCGAATGCGCGGCTGGTGCCCAGCCTGGGGATGCGGGGTTATTTTTCGCTGCTGCGGCGGGCGGTGGCGATGGCCGGAAATTCTTCGAGCGGCATTCTGGAGGCGGCCAGCTTTGAGCTGCCGGTGGTGAATATAGGCGACCGGCAACTGGGGCGGCTGCATGCGGAAAACGTCGTGGACTGTGCCGACGACAAGCAGTCCGTGCTAAGTGCTCTCAAGAAAGCCGTAGACCCCGCTTTTCGAGAGTCTCTGCGAGGCCTCGTGAATCCTTACGGCGACGGAAAGGCCGTGCCCCGGATGATTCGCGTCCTGCGCGAAGTACCGCTTGGTGCAAGTTTGCTGATCAAGCGTTTCCATGAAGGAAGCTGAATGCGGATCGTATTCATCGGTGCCGTGGAGTTCAGCAGGTTCTGCCTGGCCGAGGTCTTGAAGAACGGCGGCAACGTGGTAGGGGTTTTTGCTCCCAGTGAACAGGCTGCGCGCGGCAATGCTGACCGGGCCGAACTGGCCCCGCTGGCAAGCCAGGCAGGTGTTCCCTTTTTTGAGTTCTCGAAGATCAAGGACCCCGCGACTATTGGCCAGATTAGCGGCCTGCGGCCGGACGTAATTTTCGCCTGGGGTTTGTCCCAGTTGATTCCCCCGGAGTTGCTTGCGATCCCGCCGATGGGCTGCCTGGGCTTGCATCCTACTTTGCTGCCGCAGAATCGCGGCCGCCATCCGTTAATCTGGGCGCTGGTCGATGGCCTGCCGCAAAGCGGCCTGACGTTCTTTTACCTCGACGACGGCGCCGACAGCGGCGACATTCTCTGGCAAAAGCCGTTTCCGATTGAGCTTGAAGACGATGCGGCGAGTCTCTACCGGAAGGTTGAACGGCTGGCCGCCGACGCAATTGCCGAGTTCCTGCCGCAATTGGAACGAGGCACGGCGCCGCGCACGCCCCAGGATCACACGCAGGCCACCTACCGCAGAAAACGCGGCGAGGCCGACGGCCTGATCCACTGGGAAGCTCCGTCTTTGCGCATTTACAATTTGATTCGGGCGCTGACCCACCCTTACGTCGGCGCGCATACCTGCGTGGACGGCCGGAAGATTATTCTCTGGCGGGCGCGCATGGTGGAGCCGGCCGCAGGTGTGCCGCTGGATGCCGAACCGGGCACGATCATCGCTTGCTCCCCCGGTTCCCTGCTGGTGCGCACCGGAGATGGTCTGGTGGAGATAACCGAGTGGCAGAATGTTGAGCAGGTCGCCCTTTCCCCCGGCACGAAATTTGACGGCGTCGCTGTGAGTTCAAGAGCAGTGATCCAAGGAGCGTGATGAGAGTCCTGGCGATTTCCGCACATCCCGACGATGAGACCATTGGCTGCGGCGGAGCCTTGCTGGCCCACGCTGCCGCTGGAGACGAGCTTTACTGGCTGATCCTGACTCGTGCGCAGGAACCGGACTACTCTCCGGAGTTTCTGCAACGCGCCGGCGATGAAGTCGACAACGTTGCCGCAGCCTATGGCATGCAAGGGTGTTTCCGGCAGCATCTGCCCGCAACCAGGCTCGACTCGCTGCCGTTGAACGACGTGATTGCGCCCGTCCGGGAGGCGATTGAGGCCGTGCGCCCCGCCCAGGTGTATACGGTGCACCACGGCGACATTCACACCGATCACCAGGTGGTGTTCGCGGCGGTCACGATTGTGTTGAAGCCTTTTTACATGGCGCAGCTCGGGGTGAAGCGCCTGCTCTCCTTCGAGACCCTTTCTTCGACCGACGCGGCCCCGCCCTTGCCTTCGCGGGCATTCCTGCCGAATGTCTATCGCGATATCACGCCACACCTGGAGCGCAAGCTCCAGGTCATGCAAATGTTCGAACAGCAGGTGCAGCAGGAGCCGCTGCCGAGGTCGGACTCTGCGATCCGGGCACTGGCGCGAGTGCGGGGCGCAACCATCGCCGTCCCCTATGCCGAGGCCTTCATGTTGATTCGCCAGATTGATTGATTCCGGTAGTCGCCACGGGCTGGGTCTGCTGAAGCTGGAAACACCGGATCAGGTTTTGAATGCTAGTGAAGGAGTGGCCGTGAGGACAATTGCAGTCGTAACCACTTCTCGCGCAGATTACAACTGCTACCTGCCTTTGCTGCGCGCCATCACGGGCGATCCGGAATTGCGTCTTCAACTGCTGGTATCCGGCATGCACCTGGTCCCCGAGTTCGGCATGACGGTGAGGGCCATCGAGGCCGACGGCCTGCCAATTGCGGCCCGTATCGAAAGCGTCCTCGGCTCCGATACTCCGGAAGGGATCAGCAAGTCAATGGGGCTTACCATCCTCGGCTTTGCCCAGTGTCTTGCCGGTCTGCGCCCGGACATCCTGCTGGTGCACGGTGATCGCTATGAAATGCATGCCGCCGGGCTGGCGGCGCTTCCGTTCAAGATCCCCGTTGCCCATTTAGGCGGAGGAGACATTACCGAAGGCGCAATCGACGACGCCCTGCGGCACAGCCTGACCAAGCTCAGCCACCTGCACTTTGTCGCCAATCGCCAACAGCAGGCGCGCGTGTGCCAGATGGGCGAAGAGCCGTGGCGGGTTTTCGTGACCGGAGAACCGGCGCTCGATCTGGTCCACAGCACGCCGAAGTTGTCGGCGCAGCAGATGCAGGAGCGCTTCGGCTTCCGCTTTGATCGTCCGTTCCTGCTGGTCACCTACCATCCGGTCACGCTGGAGTACGAAAAGACGGCAGAGCATATTCGGGAGTTTCTGGCGGCCTTGCACGATTGCGGACTGCCCGTGCTGTTCACGGCGCCGAATGCCGACACCGCCGGCCGGCTGGTCGCCGAAACCATCCGGGAATATATCGCCTGCCATGCGGATGCCCACCTGGTGGAGAGCCTTGGCACCACCGGCTTCTTTACCGCGATGTCGATGGCGTCGGCCATGGCGGGGAATTCTTCCAGCGGCATCATCGAAGCGGCGTCCTTTGAGTTGCCGGTGGTGAATGTCGGAATCCGTCAACAGGGCCGGTTGCGGGCCCGCAACGTGATCGACTGCGGCGACTCGCGGTCTGAAGTGCTTGCGGCGCTGCATGCAGCGCTGCGCCCGGAGTTTCGCGCCTCGTTGCGCGGAATCGTGAACCCGTATGGCTCCGGTACGGCCAGTGCCACGGTGGTTCACCAGCTCAAGACGATTCCGCTCGACGCCAGGCTCATCGTTAAGCGATTCACGCAAATAGTCAGCCCCGGGCTGTAGCAACGAAAGGAAAGGCGGGATCATGGCAGAAGCGGCGGTAGACTCCGGCTACTCTGACATCTGGGATCAGATTTTCTCCAGCAGGCCATGGGGGAAGTACCCTCCCGAACACGTCATTCGATTCGTGGCACGCAACTTCTATCGCGTTGCTGACCGCTCCAAGACCCGGTTGCTTGAAATCGGCTGCGGACCCGGCACGAACGTGTGGTTTATGGCACGGGAAGGGTTCAGCGTCTCTGGGATTGACGGCTCAGACACCGCGATCCGGTTGGCCGGGAAACGGCTCGCCGAGGAAGGCCTGTCGGCTGACCTCTGCGTCGGCAACTTCGTCAAGTTGCCATGGCCGGACGCTACCTTCGACGGTTGCCTGGAAAACGTGGCGCTTTATTGCAACCTGACAGGGGGGCATTCAAGCCGCATTGCAGGAGGTGAAGCACGTGCTCAAGCCCGGTGGACTTTTCCAGTCTTCCTTCTTCACCGACAGAATTTCCGGCTACAAGTCGGGCCGCATGGTAGAACCCAACAGCTTCACCGACGTGCCCTTTGGCCCACTGGCGGGAACGGGCCTCGCCACTATTTTTGACCGGCAATCGGTGGAGCAGCTGTTTGCGGATTTCACCGACTTCGCCATTGAACGTGTTTCATGGACCTTGGAGCAGGAGAAGCACTTCATCGAGCAGTTCGTGATCAATTGCCGCAAGGCGGTTTAACGGCGACCAAAGTACACGGCGGCTGGCTAAATGGGAATGGGGAGTTGTCCCCCGGATCAAGCGATGAAACGATTCACCAAGCGGTGGGAGTTGGGCAGCGAGTTCCATTGGATGGGACCCGCACCCGCTCCGTGTGTCGGTTGGCCCGACCATGCTTCCTGGTACTTGCTGGGCCGGCACGCTCCCATTGCGCTGCTCGGCGCTTTGCCCAGGCGCCCGCGCCGGTTATGGATTCCAGCGTATTTCTGCCCTGACGTCGCGCAGTACTGGGCGCGCCATCTTCCGGTGGTCCGGTACGCGGACGATCCCCGGCGGGCCGAGCCGGAGTGGTCAACCCTCAGACCGGAGCGGGATGACCTGGTGGTGGCGGTCAATTACTTCGGGGTTCGTCACGGCGAGCCCTGGGGGCATTGGCGTGAGCGTAACGAATGCGTCCTCGTTGAGGACCACACGCATGATCCGGTCTCCGGATGGGCGATGCGCTCGACGGCGGACTACGTTTTCAGTTCCCTGCGTAAGACGATGCCCGTGCCCGATGGCGCTATCTTTTGGTCTCCTCGTGGATTGCCCCTGCCCGAAGCAGCTGCGGATGAGCAGGCGGGCAGCGCGCTGAAGATGGCCGCCATGGCGTGGAAGCTCGAATACCTGAACGGCCGCGTGCCGGCGGATGGCAAGGCCGGCTTCCTCCAGATGCAGCAGGCAGGGGAAGAGGCCTTTGAGCGGATAGAGAACACTGCGGATATAACGCAATTCAGCCGACATTACCTGTTTGGCGGCGTACCGGTTCGCTGGCGGCGGCGGCGGGCCGCCAACGTGAATCGTTTGCTGCACTCGCTGGAAGGCTGGCCCGAGGCCAAGCCGCTGTTCAAGAGCTGGCCGAAGGACAGTGCTCCTTATGCGCTGGTTCTCGAGTTTCCATCGCAGGCGGCACGCGACCGGGCACGCAGGCGCTTCAAGGAGAACGAGATTTTTTGTCCGATCCATTGGTCGCAGCCAGGGGATGGCGAGCCGGAGATGCAGGCGCTCGCAGCCACGCTGCTGACCATCCCGACCGATCAACGGTATGCCGCGGCTGATATGGACCGCGTGGCGGACGCGGCCATCGGCAGCGCGCTTTCGCGCCATGCGAAGCTTTAGGGAAACCGAGCATCCCGGACGGGATGTGTTTTTCCGCTTGCTCTGATCTTCGAGAGATGGCCTTTCCCCGCTGGCGTAAACTGGGTGTGCGAAACCCAATCGGTCAAGAGTTGCCTTTGGCTTCTTAGGCGATGGCGCAGCAGGCGCGTCTCTATCGTCCGGCATGGAAGAACTGCATCGGAAGCAGCGTGTGCCCTGGTTTTTGGGGGCGGGTCCGGGTCGGATTTCCTGAAGTTTGCCCTATGCCGCTGAGTGGAAATCGAGTAGAAAAGAGTTTCACCAGAGCCTGAAACGGGAACGGGGAGCGCTTTTCCGGGCCGCCATTCCCGACATAGAACAGATAGTGGAGCAAGTATGCAGGTTCGTTATTTTGACGGGCTGAATCCGGCGGACACAACTCACTGGGAGGAACTCGTCAATCGAGCCCCGGTTCCGGATGTCTATTTTCGGCCCGGCTATGTAAGAGCCTACGAGTTTACTGGCGAAGGCCGGCCGGCGGCCGTCTTAATTAGCGCCTGTGGCCGCGAAGTGCTGTTTCCGCATCTGTTGCGCGAGTTTGATGTGCAAGGCACAACGTACCGGGACGCCGTCACCCCCTACGGCTACGGGGGGATGCTGCTGGTTTCCGGCCCCCCGATGGACCTGCCGGCCACAGCGGAATTGCTCGAGGCGCTTAAAGAATGGGCGGTAAGTCAGGGATTGGTGAGCTTCACCATTCGCCTGCATCCCATTTTGCAGAATGACCTGATCGGGCGACTGGACGAACTGCACCGCCTGCAACCGGAACTCTCACTCGCGAATAGCAGCAAGACCAAGGCCCTCGACCTGAAGCGCCTCTTTTCTTCCGGACCGCAGCAGACCGGAGTGAGCAAGGGCCGACGTTACGACTTGAAGCGAGCCCGCACGGCTCTTGAAGTGCGGGTTTCATGCGGCGAAGCAGCGATTCCAGACCTGGCTTTATTTAAGCCTCTCTATGAAGAGGCCATGCGGAGACTGGACGCCGACAGGTTCTTCTTCTTCGGCGACGACTACCACCAGCGCCTTGCCAGGGAATTGGGCGATGATTTCGCCGTGATTTCCGCTTTTTCTCAAAAGCGGCCAGTTGCATCGGCCATGTTCCTCACCGGGTGCCATTTTGGCCATTACCATCTGGCTGGAGGCAATGAAGAGGGGCGGCAACTGGGAGCGGCGACTTTATTATTGATGAGTGGCTGCGAGTGGGCACGGCAAAGAAATTGCTCCCGGATGCATATCGGCGGCGGCGTGCAGCCGAACGACAGCTTGTGGCACTTCAAGGAGAGTTTTGGCGGGGATACCCTCTGGTATTCCTACCTGACCCTGACGGCCGACAAACAGCGTTTCCGGTCTCTCGTGACGCTCCCGGACACGCCGTGGCCGTATAACAAGATCGAGGACGCTCCACAGGAGACCACGTTGGTTCCGGCCCGGGGTTCATCATCGGAAGCTGCGCCTGCCACCCGCGTGAAAGTCGTGGGCATCGGAGGCGGCGGCCATGCCAATGTGATCATGGACATCCTTGCGCAGTCGGAGCGACTGCAAGTCGTCGGCCTGGTCGAGTTGGATCAGCACCGCTTCGGATCGTTGGTGAAAGGGGTGCCGGTGCTCGGCGGCGACGACCTGCTGCCATCGTTGCGCGAAGAAGGAATCGGATTCGTCTTCATCGGAATCGGCGGCGCCGGGGATAACCGGCCGCGCGCTGCGGCCTTCGAGCGCGCGCGGAAACTTGGTTTCCGTGTGCTGAACGCCGTTCATCCCCGCGCGGTTGTCGCCTCATCGGCCAAGGTCGGACACGGCGTAACGATCATGGCCTGTGCCGTGGTCAATTCGGGTGCCGTCATCGGCGACAACGTCATCCTGAATTCTTCCTGCACGGTGGAGCACGATTGCGTCATCGGCAACCACGCACACGTGGCGCCCGGGGCCACGCTCTCCGGCAATGTCAAGGTAGGACGATTCAGCCACATCGGAACCGGCGCCAACGTGCGCCAAGGGGTCCGCATTGGAGACTACGCGGTCGTAGGCGTAGGTGCGGCGGTGGTGGAAGATGTGCCTGATTTTGCCACCGTCGTGGGCGTGCCCGCCCGCATCCTGCACCCGGAAGCCGGCGCGAATGCGGATACTGCGAAATGAGTGATCCCAAGCCAGCGCCTGCCCTGCCCCTCGTAACGCCCGCATCCTCTGTGCGCGAAACCATGGCCGTGATCGACCGCGGCACCAAGGGCATCGCCATGGTGGTGGATGGCGAGTGCCATCTGCTTGCCACTGTCACGGACGGCGATATTCGCCGCGCGATTTTGTCCGGCGCGAACCTGGATCTTCCCGTGCTGCAACTCAAGCAGCCATCGGCCGGCGCGCGGCTGGGCAACCCGGTTTCCGCGCCTGTGGGAACTTCGCGGGATGAGTTACTAGCGCTCATGCGCCAGCACCGCATCCGGCAGGTGCCACTGCTCGATGATGAACGCCGCGTCTGCGATCTGGCGGTCATTGACGATCTGCTCAAGCGCACCGAACTTGCTGTGACCGGCGTCATCATGGCCGGCGGTTTTGGCAAGCGCCTGCGGCCGCTCACCGAGTCCACGCCGAAGCCCATGCTGCCCATCAACGGGAAACCGCTGCTGGAGCACACGCTGGACAAGTTGCGCGAAGCCGGGGTGCAATCGGTCCACATCACGACGCACTACCTGGGAGACAGCATCGTCCGGCACTTCAAGGACGGCGCAGAGTTTGGCCTCAACCTGACTTACGTTGAGGAGGCCGAACCGCTGGGCACCGCCGCCGCGCTCGCCCTCGTCCGTCCGGATACGGCTCACCCGCTGCTGGTGATGAACGGCGACATTCTTACCAATGTCAACGTTCGCGCCATGCTCGATTTTCACCGGGAGCACCGGGCCAGTCTCACGGTCGGCGTTCGGCAGTACGATATCGAAGTACCGTTCGGCGTGGTGGAGAGCGAAGGCGTCAGGGTCATCGGTATTACGGAAAAGCCGGTGCTGCGGCATTTCATCAATGCCGGGATCTATATCGTCGAGCCTGCGCTGTGCCGGTTGATTCCTGCCGGCAAGCACTTCGACATGCCCGACCTGATTACGGCGACCATCCGGGAAGGCGGCACGGTAATTTGCTTCCCGGTGCGCGAATACTGGCTTGATATTGGCCGCCTCGAACACTACGAGAAGGCCGGCGCCGATATGGCGGAGGGAATGATTTGACGGATTTCAACTGGAGCGGAACCAAGGTCCTGGTCACCGGGGCCGGAGGATTTATCGGCAGCCACCTGGTCGAGCGGCTCGCGGCCCTGGGCGCAAACGTCACCGCCTTCGTGCGCTACACCTCGCACGGAAAATGGGGATGGCTGGAGGAGTCGCCGGTCAAGAGCGACATCGAAGTGGTGCTCGGCGATGTGCGCGACTCCCTGTGCGTGCGCGAAGCCATGCGCGGCCGCGAGGTGGTTTTTCACCTGGCCGCACTAATTGGGATTCCATACTCCTACGTCGCCCCGCAGTCTTACCTGCATTGCAACATCGAAGGGACGCTCAACGTGTTGCAGGCGGCCCGCGATCTGGGTACGCGTCGCGTCGTCTGCACTTCGACCAGCGAAGTTTACGGCAGCGCCCTTTACGTGCCCATCGACGAGCAGCATCCGTTGCAGGGCCAGTCTCCATACTCGGCCACCAAGATTGGCGCCGACAAGCTGGCTGAGTCCTACTACCTCTCTTTCGGGCTTCCGGTCTCGATCGCGCGGCCTTTCAATACTTACGGTCCGCGCCAGTCGGCGCGTGCCGTGATTCCCGCGCTGATCACCCAGGCACTGGCCGGCACCGAGATTCGCCTCGGCAGCCTGCGGCCCACACGCGACTTTAATTTCGTGGCGGACACAGTGGAAGGCTTCCTCGCCCTTGCCGCACATGAGAGTGCGATCGGCGAAGTGGTTAACTTCGGCTCGGGCACCGAGATCAGCATCGGCGACCTCGCCTCTCTGATCGGCCGGCTGCTGGGCCGGGAATTGAACCTGGTCTGCGATGAGCAGCGCCTTCGTCCCGATGCCAGCGAAGTTGCGCGCTTGTGCGCCAATGCCAACAAGGCCCATGACCTGCTTGGCTGGAAATCCCGCGTCACCTTGGAGCAGGGGCTGCAGCGCACCATCGAGTGGATGCAAGGCAACCTGGACGAGTACCGTATCGGCCAGTACGCTGTGTGAGGTTGCGAAGTTCGCCGGGCACGGCAGGGCGTGTGGACGCGCTCGCGCCGTATTCGCAGATGGTGAAGAGCACAGTCCTGTTCTGCGGCGGCGAAGCTGAATCAGCGGAAACTGGTAAAACCAAGCGCCCTGAGAAAAATGAACGAGAGATCGATCAAGCCTACAACAAATCCCAGCATCGCCAGCAAAACCGCAAACCAGGCCAGGATTCTGCGCGCCAGCGACTTCGCACTGTAAGTCAGGCTGGCGAGAATCCAGACCACGGTGCCGCACATCAGCCATCCCCACCAAGCCATGAAGCGAAAGATCATGCGGTTTCCTGACAAATTCCTTTGGGTGCCATTCTAAGCAGCGCATCTCTCCGCGCGAAAATCAATTGTCCGGGTGCATCCCGGCATTCCGGCGTTAACCACTCTCCCCAACAACCGGCCAACGACTTCGCACCGGCCTGTCGACCAGAAACAGGCATGCAGCTGAAACTTCGCCTTAGGATATTACCTGCAAATGGCACTTGCAAGCTACGGCTTAAATTGAAGTGGCCGGTTTGAAATCAGCCGGGCTCGTGCCCGCTCTCGCCCCGTATTGCTCGGCGATGAGGGCGAAACTGACACGGCGCGAAAGGGCTGGCTCGTCGAGGCTTCCGTGCCGTTAAGCGCGGGGAACAGTGCCAGCGAATCTTCCGGATATGGTGCGGTGCACTTCAGCGGCAGGCTGAGACTTATGCCGGGAGTGCCCTCCTGCGTCGTGTGCAACAATGCGGCTGCACGAGAACTCACTGTTTCTTTCTGAAACTCTGCTTCTTCGCCGCCGTCCGCTTCTTGGCGATACGCTGCGGCCTTACCTCAGTCCGGAAGTAGCGGTAGACGAGAAGGACGCTATGCGCCAGCACGTCAAGCGCGGAGTTCCGCTCATCCTGTGTGACCGACTCGGAGGGCAAGCTGTCCTCATCGTCCTGCACCAGCACCATGACCGGAAGCAGGATCGGCCCCATTTCTTCGTCATTCACCAGCCGCTGCCACGACTTTTCCCGGAGCTGCATCCCCTGGATAAAGCCTAACGCCCACTCCTGACCCGTCTCGTCGCTGTCTTCGTATTCGTTGAGCACAGCGGGATATGGCTCGTCTTGGTGGAGGGTGGCGGCAATGGTGTTCCAGTGACGGGTTATGAGCGTCGTGATTTCCCGCGCCTCTTCGGCGCTCTTGAATGCAGGTTGAGCAGTCTTGCCTCCCCAGAGATGCGGCATGTATTCGCTGGGCAGCACGAGTTCAGGGCTGCAAATCAAGGCACAGAAGAACCCATCGAGTTCCTCAATGCTCATCCCCTCGTCAGGGTTCACGCTATAGAGGAAATCGTCCAGACGTTCAATCTCGGCGTCGGTTAAAGGCTGTGTCAGGTCGGCCATTTCGGAATTCTAACCGGAGTCATCGCACAACTCCACCATTCTCGAATGACCATTTCCATAGGTCCTCATATCGAGAACCACCTGGACGGTCGCGACAGCTTACGCGGTCAGAGGCCGCTGGCGTTGAGTGGGCAAAGCCCAACCTCAGTGGAGACGGTTAGAGCTCTGAGATGAGAGATTCGCGGCCGGCGTATCCCCGGAAGCACTCGGCCTGCCGTTCCTCGCCTCCGCTCAGTTCCTGGCCGCATTGGCCAATCCGTCCAGCATGAGCAGGGTTGACCAGACGCTTCTGCGCCAAAGTAGATACTACAGTGTGTGGAACTTAGGGCTTTTTGGTCCCTAGCCGCGCAGGAGAGCACAATGCACCGTGGGTGCCGATATCTCAGCTTACTTCTCTTGGCTGCCAGCCTTGCGGCACCCGTTGGTATGATGGCCGCCGGTCCGGCGGACAACAAGAACCCGGAAAACAGACAAGGCGAAAAAAATAGTCGCTATTACCACAAGAACCACAAGGACTATCACAACTGGGATGCCAATGAAGGCCGCGCCTACCAGCGGTACCAGGCTGAGCACAACGAAAAGCGCACCTTCGCAAAGCTAAGCGTCCCCCAGCGGAACGTCTACTGGGACTGGCGCCACAATAATCCAGATCGCCCATAGCGAACGGTCGTGCATCATCATCCGCCGAGGCTTCGACGATTGAAGCCCCGGTTAACAAGCTCGACGGAGGCCACGACATGTCAGCAAGAAGCGATGACTTTGCCCTTCCCGCGGTTGCCGGTGCGCTCGAGGCTGGCACCGAGGTCCACCGCAGAGCGGCTCTACTGAAAGCAGGGGCGCTGCAGGACGCGATCTTCAACAGTGCAAACTTCTCCAGCATCGCGACCGACGAAAAAGGCGTCATCCAGCTGTTCAACGTGGGTGCCGAGCGGATGCTGGGCTACACGGCGGCCGACGTGGTGGACAAGATCACCCCGGCCGACATCTCCGATCCGCAGGAGTTAGTCGCGCGAGCCAAGGAATTGAGCGGCGAGTTGGGAACCGCGATCACTCCGGGCTTTGAGGCGCTGGTGTTTAAGGCTTCGCGCGGGATCGAGGACATCTGCCAGCTTACCTACATCCGCAAGGATGGCAGCCGCTTCCCGGCCGTTGTCTCGGTGACGGCGCTGCGCGACGCGCAAGAGGGGATCATCGGGTATCTGCTGATCGGCACCGATAATACGGCGCGCAAGCAGGCAGAAGAAGCCCTGCTGAAAGCGGGGGCGCTGCAAGATGCGATCTTCAATAGTGAAAACTTCTCCAGTATCGCGACCGACGAAAAGGGAGTCATCCAGCTATTCAACGTGGGCGCCGAGCGGATGCTCGGCTATACAGCGGCCGATGTGGTGGACAGAATCACGCCGGCCGACATCTCCGATCCGCAAGAGGTGATCGCACGGGCTAAAGAGCTGAGCGGTGAGCTTGGCACAGCCATCACCCCGGGCTTTGAGGCGCTGGTGTTCAAGGCTTCGCGCGGGATTGAGGACATCTACCCGCTCACGTACATCCGGAAGGATGGCAGTCGCTTCCCGGCCGTGGTGTCGGTGACGGCCCTGCGCGACGCGCAAAGCGCGATCATCGGGTATCTGCTGATCGGCACCGATAATACGGCACTCAAACAGGTGGAAGCAGAGCAGAAGAAGCTGGATCAGCGCCTGCGCGACCATCAGTTCTACACGCGCTCTCTGTTCGAGTCAAATATCGACCCGATTATGACCACCGACCCGGCTGGCATCATTACGGACGTCAACAAGCAGATGGAGGCGCTGACCGGTTGCACGCGCGATGAGTTGATTGGCGCACCCTTTAAGAACTACTTCACCGACCCGGATCGCGCCGAGGCGAGCATCAAGCAGGTGCTGACCCAAAAAAAAGTTGCCAACTACGAACTCACCGCACGAGCCAGGGACGGCCTGGAAACAGTGGTGTCCTACAATGCGACCACCTTCTACGACCGGGACAGGAAACTGCAGGGCGTGTTCGCGGCAGCGCGCGACATCACGGAGCGCAAAGGCCTGGATCGGGTGCTGCGGGAAAAAAACGTCGAGTTGGA
>CAINCZ010000140.1 GCA_903847195.1 uncultured Acidobacteriota bacterium
ACTGGTTCGCCGATGCAAAGTCGTAACACGTGATGCTTGCCCTGCCTGACAATCCATACTGTTCCCATCCGAGTTATTTGACCACAATCTGCCCCCAGCCGGCCGAGATAAACGGCGAAGCAGGGAAAGCCGCCTTCAATCAGGGCGGCTTTTTTGTTGCGGCGTTGTAGTGCCAGCAGGCGCATCGAGTTGACTGCGGAACTGGCGGAGTACCTCCATCTTGGCGGGATCGAGCGAACCGTCTTCGAGAAAAGGTTGAGCCAGGCGAATCGCCTCATCGGCAAACAGGATGGCGGGTGTGGGGCTGCTTGCGCATGTTGCGCAAGTGATCGGCTATACTCTCCAGTAAGGTGAGATGAATGGCAGTGGCTACGTATGCTTGGGAATTTGAACAACTGGCAAGGTTATCGCGGTAGCAACCGGAAATGGTGAACCGTGCCATTGGCCGCCTGCTCGACGAGGACGCGGATCTGCGCTGGGCAGTCGTCGTTTCGGCCTACCTTGAACACGAGATCAACCTGGGCAAAGCCGCGGAACTACTTGGCATGCACGAACTTGAACTCCGCGACCGGTTCATTCAACTGGGCATCCCGCTACGGATTGGCCCGGCAGACATGGCGGAGGCACAGGCAGAGGCAGATGCCATGCGCAACTGGTTCGCCGATGCAAAGTCGTAACACGTGATGCTTGCCCTGCCTGACAATCCATACACGCGACCCTTGCAAGAGTCGCGTTAAATGACTGGAGATTACAATTTTGGCAAACACATTCACCCGTTTACTCGGCCGTTCCGGCATCGAAGTCAGCGCACTCGGCCTGGGCTGCTGGGCCATTGGCGGCCCGTTTTGGCGCGGCACGGATGCCGTCGGCTGGGGCGACGTCGACGACAACGAGTCGATCGCCGCGATTCATCGCGCACTCGACCTCGGCGTAACCTTCTTCGACACATCCAACGTCTACGGCACAGGCCACAGTGAGCGCGTGTTGGGGCAGGCGCTTGCTGGTAAACGCGGACAGGCCGTCATCGCCACCAAATTCGGCAATGTATTCGACGAGACGACGCGCCAGATCACAGGGTCAGACGCGACACCGGCGGGTATTCGCGCGCAGTGCGATGCATCGCTGCAACGGCTCAACACCGACGCCATCGACCTGTATCAATTCCACCTCGGCAACTACGACCCCGTCGAAGCCGTTGAAGTGCGTGAAACGCTCGAAGGCCTGGTCAAGGCCGGCAAGATTCGCGCCTACGGTTGGAGCACCGACTCAACGGAACGGGCGCGTGTATTCGCCGCAGGACCACATTGCACGGCAATCCAGCTTCAAATGAACGTGCTCGACGACTCAGCCGCGATGATCGCCGTATGCGAGGATCTGAACCTGGCCGGTATCTACCGTGGTCCGCTGGCGATGGGGCTGCTCACCGGCAAGTACAAACCGGACTCGACATTAGGGGATAAAGACGTGCGCGGGACAAACAGCCCGGCATGGATGCAGTATTTTCAAAAGGGCAAACCAAACGAGGCCTGG
>CAINCZ010000141.1 GCA_903847195.1 uncultured Acidobacteriota bacterium
CATTCCCGGCGCGACGCCACGCTGGTTGTTCCGCAGAGGTGGGGCGGTCAGCAAGGCTGTCCGGGGATCAGCAGTAAGGTCAGCGGGCCGCAACGGACTCGTTGGAGCCGCCGCTGGACCACGGTAGGCCAGTTGCTCTTGTTTGACCCCGGCGCGACGCAGTTCCTGGGCCAGGGTGTCGGGCGAGTACTCGCCGGGTCCCAAGGCGGCGCCCATGGCGAGGGCCTTTTGCCGCCAAGCGATCGCTCCGGCAAGATCACCGGCCTGCAAAGCCAGGCGGCCTTTATTGAGATAGGCACGGGCCTTGCCCGCGCCATCGTTGGTGAGCAATTCCAGTTGCGTCTGCGGGTCGCGTGGCAGTTGCGGAGCCGCCGTAGCGGTGCCCGGCTGCCGGACCGTTGCATCAACGGCCGATGGCGAGAATCGGTCACTGGGACGCGGGCCCGCCCCGGACTTCGTGGCCCGCGCGTCATCCAACACCTTCCGCACTTTCGCGGGTGTGTCCTCGAATCGTTCGTAGAGTTGGTCGTACCGGATGTTCAGGCCTTCCGCCTGAGCGAGGTGGCGTTCGGCCTGTGCCCAATCGCCGCGGGCGATCGCCTCTCGCGATTGACGCAACAGACGATTCGCCTGATTGCGTGGGCCCGCGGGATCCTGGGTCGCAGCTTGAGACGCAGCTGACGCTTCGGCCGCCGATCCACTTGGGTAGTCCTGGGGTGCTGCAGACACTGCAGCTGCCCATACGCCCAGCCCTGCAGCCCAAGAGCCGACGAGAACGTACGCGGTCGGTTTCAACTTGCTTCTCCTTTTCGAGATGCACCTGACCATCGATCACCCCGCCCGTATGCGGCCTAGCGAGATCCTGGATGGTGAAGCCATTTGCTTCTGCTTGCCTCAGTTGCCTGCGCGAGAAATCACTGCTAGACGAGACAGCTGCGGACAAGTTGACGCTTACCGTCCGTGCCCACACCGCGACCGGTGCAGTCCGCACGAACTGTAAACTTCGCGGTTTTCGGCGCGAGGGGGGTTAAATACTAATCCGCGACAAACGGGTCAAGAGCACTTCGCGCATTTTGTGACAAGAAGCGACGAAAGGCTGCCGGGCAGATAGCCTGTTTGATAGCCAGGACCACCGCAGAACATGGTCTGAAGCCAACGGATAAAAGAAGAATATTCGGGCTGGGGTGGATCTGCGATCTCTGTCAGCTTGTTGGGCCGTTCGGCGTTCAGTTTCCCCCCGGCACCATCCACGGCAGCAGATACGCCTGCAACAGCGTCAGCACGCCCATCAACGCAGCCAGCGCGACGCTGTGCCAGAAGACAAACCGCAGAATCGGGCCTTCGCCGGCGGGTTGGTTCGTGGCCGCGGCGGCGACCACGATGCTCTGGGCGTCGATCATCTTGCCCATCACGCCGCCCGTGCTGTTGGCGGTGGCCATCAGCACCGGGCTCAGCCCCAGGTGTTCGGCCGTCACCCGCTGCAAACTGCCAAACAGGGCATTGGACGACGTGTCCGAGCCGGTCAGCGCCACGCCCAACCAACCGAGCAGGGGCGCGAAAAACGGGTACCAGACGCCGGTATGCGTGAAGGCTAAGCCCAGCGTCACATCCGTGCCGCTGTAGCGCGTCGTAAAGGCGATCGCCAGCATCGCCGCGATCGTGAACAGCGGCCAACGCATACGCACCAACGTGTGCCACCACAGCCGTGCGAACCTGAGCGGAGCGACGCCCATCCATAGCGCTGCTAGCACCGTGGATACGAAAATCCCCGTACCCGTCGCGGACAGCCAATTGAACCGGAACACGGCGTCCTCCGGTTGGTCGCGTTGGGGAACGGCCGGCACATCGCGGCAGACGCGGCGATGAAGTTTCGGCACCTTGATCTCTAAGTCCGACCAGCCGGCCAACCCATTGGGACGCTCCCACCACGCCAACGGACGCGA
>CAINCZ010000142.1 GCA_903847195.1 uncultured Acidobacteriota bacterium
CAAAGCGAGGACGTACCACGTCTGCCTTGAGTGCGGGCAGGAGTTCGACCATTTGCGGTCCCGGTCGGCGGCCTTGCCCCTGCCCTGGCTGCGCTGAAACTGCACGCGGGCGCTACCCTGCTTTGTGCTGAACCGACCTCCATAGGCGCGCGCTCCACCACCGCTGTGAGCAAGGTTGCTCGGACAGCGGAACCCACAACCTGTCATCGTTGGCTCCTGTGCGTTGTAGCGGAGCCGAGTTGCGTCGCCACCCCCTTCTCAAGCTGTTGCGCACCGCCTTCGACTCCAGCTACACCGAAGCCATCACACCAAGCCGGCAACATTCTTACCTAGTGATCAGGGCTTTGTGAGCACGTCACGAGATGAGCGCAATGCGCATTTACAGCAGTGGTTTCAAGGAGACATAGTGAAACTTAAGTTGTTGCTCGCCGCCGGAATCGTTCTCAGCTTGAGCGCGTTTGCTCAAGTCAATCCCAAATCAAATATGGACGTCGTTGCCATAAGCCCGACCCCCATGTTTCGCGTCGTCGTGGTCAGCCGCAGTGTGCAGGCCATCAACTACCGCCACCGCAGCGGCGCCAGCAAGGTCGATTTCGCCGGCACGACGCTGATGCCCAATGCCAACGGCCAGGCAAAGGTCGAGAGCAAGAAGGGCTACATCGAAATCGAGGTCGAGTTCGCAAACCTGCAGAAGCCCACGGCCTTCGGCAATGAGTACCTCACGTACGTCCTCTGGGCAATTTCTCCCGAAGGCCGGTCTGTGAATCTGGGCGAACTTCTGGTCGGCGATAACCACCGGAGCAAGGTGGATGTCACGACGGACCTCCAGACCTTCGCGCTGGTTGTCACCGCAGAGCCTTATTACGCGGTGCGGCAACCCAGCAATGTGGTTGTGATCGAGAACGTACTTCGTGAGGACACCAAGGGGACCACCGAGTCGGTGAACGCCAAGTACGAACTGCTCGAACGTGGCGGCTACATTCCTACCGGCTACCGGTTCGATCCGGTGGTTATAAACGCTAAGCTTCCGTTAGAGTTTTTTGAAGCGCGGAATGCGCTGCGCATTGCGCAATCAGAAGGCGCCGATACCTACGCGGCTGACACCTATCAGCGCGCTGTCCTGTTAATGAACCGGGCTGACGAGTATGCGACCGATAAGCATGCCGACCGGAAGACGCTGATCGCTGTCGCTCGTGAGGCTGTACAGACAGCGGAAGACGCGCGCGCAATCGCGATTAAGAGGATGGACGCGGAGCGCTTAGCTGCTGAGCGTAGCGCTGCCGCCAACGCTCTGGCGCAAACCCAGGCGAAAGCCGATAGCGCCATCCGCCAGGGCGATCAGGCCCGGTCGGACCAGCGCCGCGCCGAGCTCGCCACCAGTCAGGCACAGATGGACACGGCAAGGGCGCAGGCCCAGGCCGACAAGGCGAAGCTCGACATGGCGGCCAGCCAGGCTGCGTCGGCCAGTGCGGTCTCGGCTGCGCAGGCGGACGCCGAGCAGTCGCGTATCGCCGCCCAGAAGGCGCAGCAGAACGCGCAACAAGCGGATGCCGACAAGGCCGCCATGCGCGTACGCCTGTCCGAGCAGCTGAACGCTATCCTCCAGACCCGCGACAGTGCGCGCGGCCTTATCGTCAGCATGTCTGACGTTTTGTTTGACACCGGGAAATACTCCCTGAAGTCGGGCGCGAGAGAGAAGTTGGCGAAGGTCGCTGGCATCTTGCTTGCCTACCCGGGACTCAATATTGAAGTCGGCGGCTACACGGACAACGTCGGCGGCGACGAAATGAATCAGACTTTGTCTGAGAATCGCGCAGGCTCGGTACGCACTTACCTGGTAGAGCAGGGCGTAGCGAACAACTCGGTTTCAGCCAGGGGCTTCGGCAATACCTTGCCGGTAGCCTCCAACGGCAATTCCGCAGGTCGGCAGCAGAACCGGAGAGTAGAGCTTCTCGTTTCCGGCGAAGCCATCGGCAACTCGGTTAACGCAATGACTGGAAGCCTGCGCTAAAGCGGGGTGGACAGAGCTGGGATGGGGTGCATCTATGTTAATGATGGGAATCGCTGGCATGGTCACCCTGTCTTCGGCCTCGCAAACGCTGCCTCCGCTCTCGAACAGCAGCAGCTTCGTTTTCCGGCTGCGGCATCGGACGCAGCCGAGGTACACAATAACTTTCTGTTGGACTGCGGATTGGGAGGATAAGAAATGCTCGGAACGATCCTGATCGTACTTTTGATTTTAGCGCTCCTGGGAGCGCTGCCCAGATGGTCGCACAGCCGGAATTGGGGCTATTACCCGATGTCAGGATTTGGGGTGGTTCTTATTATCGTGATCATCCTCCTGCTGGTCGGCCGGATCTGAATCATGAATCCGTCATTGACATCGCTCGCTGCCGCAGCAGCCGGGAGTTGGCATCAACTCTCGGTTCGCGCGGCAGCTTTGCTTCTGGTCGTGCTCCTCTGCTGCGGCGGTTTGTGCGCCTACTCCGTATTGACCCATGAAGAGATCGTGGACCTGCTCTGGGCCGACAAGATCCGCCCCCTGCTGCTCCAGCGTTATCCGGGACTTTCGGAAGAAGAGATCCGGGTCGCTCATGCCTATGCTTATGGAGGCGCAGTCATCCAGGATCTTGGCTACTACCCATTTGGCAGCAAGGAGTTCAGCAACCTGACGCACTACGTCCGCAGCGGAGATTTCGTTCACGAGTTGCTGCTCGAAAGCCAGGATGCCAACGAGTACGCCTTCGCGCTCGGTGCACTGTCGCATTACGCGTCGGATCTCGCCGGTCACCCGGCGGTCAACCAGGCTGTCGCCCTGGCGTATCCGAAGCTGCGCGCGAAGTTCGGCAAATCCGTTCGCTACGCGCAGGACAAAACGGCCCACTTGAGGACGGAGTTTGGATTCGACACGGTGCAGGTAGCCAGAAATCGTTATGCTTCGCAGCAATATCACGAGTTCATCGGTTTCCAGGTGTCGAAGCCGTTGCTCGAACGGGTCTTTCCCGTCGTGTACGGATTGCCTTTGGGAGATGTGCTGGCCCACGAAGCCCTCGCGGTAGGGTCCTACCGTTTTGCCATCAGCCGCCTGATCCCCCAAATGACGCAGGTCGCGCTACGTGCTAACAAGACAGAGATGATGCACGAAACGCCGAACTTCGCCCGGCGGAAGTTCCTGTATCGCCTTTCGCGCTCCGGCTACGAAAGGGAGTGGGGAAAGGACTACGTAAAGCCGGGCGCCGGCACGCGCTTCCTCGCGGCACTTCTGCGCTATATGCCGAAAGTTGGGCCCTTCGGCAAGTTGGCATTCAAGAGTCCGACGCCACTGACGGAAGATATGTATATCAAGAGCATCAACACCGCCGTTGATAAGTACCGCGCGTATCTGGAACAGGAGCGCACGAGCACGCTGGCGCTGGCCAACTACGATTTTGACAGTGGCCTCGCCACCAAAGCTGCGGAATATTCGCTCACCGACGAGACGTACGCGGCCCTGCTGGCCCAGTTGGCGGAGCAGAAGTTCACGCTGACCACGCCCGCACTGCGCGCTAACATCCTGCAGTTTTATTCTGACCTCTCGTTGCCGATTGAGACGAAAAAGGACGAAGCACACTGGCAGAAGGTGCTGACCGCGCTCGAGCGGTTGCGGGCCATGCATTCCACCCCGGCCTTCGCAGAGGCTCTGGCACCGTGACGGAAGACGGCTGGCGCACCGGCCACGAGCCGAGTGCGCCAACCTGTGACGCTATGGTGTCGGCTGCAACACCAGGTCTTCGGCGAGTTTGAAACGCACAATCGAATCCGCCGCTATGGCGACATCACGGTTGCCGGTTAACCCCGCAACGGCGGTTCCGGCACCTCCACCCACCAGGCCGCCCACCAGCAGTCCTGTACCGCCAGAGGCCACACCACCCACCAGCATGCCCAACCCCGCTCCTCCGCCAATCAATGCAGCCGAGCGTCTGCCCTTGCCCCTCTTGGTGCGTGTTAGGTCCCGCGTCCTTACCGATTGCCGCGTTCCATTCAGCGTCAGCGAAGTTAATCGTAGCTCCAGCAGCGATCTGCCTTTGAAGTGTCCCCTCTGATGCGCCACATCCACGACGCCACCCACCGGCGTCCCCTTCGGCAATAGCACACTGCGGTCCTCGGCCAGCACTGGGTCCACCAGTTCGCCAGTAAACCTGTCCCCCGCGCGGCTGCCCTTCACGCTGATTTGCTGGTCGATCCGGATCGCCAGCGTCGTACCCGCCGGGATGATGTCGACCGGCTTCGGAGGTGGCGGCGGGATCGCGGAAACCGTCGGCCCCGACGGTGCCGGGACGGGCACTCCGGCCGCAAACGGTTTCACCGTCGTTGTTGTCGCCTGCTGCGCCTGCCCGGCCACCGGCGGCTGCACCAGGGTCATCGTGGTCCCATTCTTGTCAACGGAGACCACCTGCTGCGGCTGGCCAGTATCTGCTGCTTGCTTCCTGGCCTGATCCAGCGCCTGTTCCTGCTTGGACGCGCATCCCGAAAGTGCGACCACTACCAATACCGATACCAACACCAGCGCCGGAATCCGTGTGGTGCGAACTGAGTTTGCATTGAACACGATCGATCCTCTTTCGTTGTACAACCCAGGTCAAAGCGAGCTGCGCCACAGCGGGGTTGAGGCTGGGAACTTCATAGGCACAGGCCGCCTTTTCAGCCAGCCTGCGCTTTCACGTTCGATTGGGGCGGACTCGGCCAGGTCCGTCAGGATTTCGGGCCATCGCCCCTCATACGGCTGATGACGGTCGATCGAGCGTCGCGTGGCAGACGCAGGAACACTTCCCGCAGTTCAGCCAGCAGTTTTCGAGCAGCTTGTATGTCACCGTGCATGACCCTACCGCCAATTCCGGGGCGGCTGGTTAGCTTCAGGCGCCCCTATTTAGATAAAGACAACACGCCAAGTTCTGGGACCTGGCAGCATCCCGTGAAAGTAAAGATGGAGACGGTCGCTCAATCAGCGTCGCGTCTACAAGCGCTACTAAGGGGCCATTATCCCGGGGTAACGCAGTAGAATCTGGTCAAATCTGTACAGGGAGCCGCTAAGCCCAGCGGCGGATTGCCATAGCCGCTTGGTCGAACTTGCTCAGCTTCTTCCTTTCAGTCGGCCATAGGATTCTTGTAGGCTCAGTTTCGAAGCACGCTTACCCGCGCTGTGGCTGCCACACTCGTGAGTAGTCCATGGTGATCCGCAGGTGGAACCCTCGGTATGCAAGGTTGGCAAGCGGTGCGGCGGCAAAAGCAGGTATTCTGGCCATGGAAGGTGAACTCATGCCGAACAGCAACGACCCACAGCACCGTTCTATCCTCCAGGCCATTGCCCATCGGGTGATGCTGGAAAAAGGACTTGTGCCGGACTTCCCTCCCCAGGCACTCGCCGAACTTGCCGCAATTCACGGGCCGGCGACGCCCGCGAAAGGGCCGACGCGCGATCTCAGGAACCTCCTCTGGTGCTCCATCGACAATGACGATTCGCGTGATCTGGATCAACTCACCGTCGCCGAAGCTATGCCAGCCGGGGCAATCAAGATCTTTGTCGCTGTTGCGAATGTAGATGCGGTCGTCAAGAAGGGTTCGGCGCTTGACGAACATGCGCGGCAAAACACAACCTCGGTATACACGGCCGCCGAAGTTTTTCCAATGCTGCCCGAAAAGCTCTCCACCGATCTCACTTCGCTCAATTTCGAATCGGACCGCCTCGCCATTGTGGTTGAAATGACCATCGCAGCCGATGGTTCGCTTCAAGGTTCGGACCTCTATGGGGCGTTCGTGCGCAATCGGGCCAAGCTCGCCTACAACAGCGTGGCGCCGTGGCTCGAGAGTAAAGGGCCAATGCCGCCGGCGATCGGCGCCGTCCAAGGTCTCGACCAGAACCTGCACCTCCAGGACCTGGCGGCGCAAAAACTGAAAGCCTCCCGGCATGAACACGGAGCGCTTGATTTCGAAACCATTGAAGCTCGCCCGGTATTCTCCGGAGATGAACTCGCCGGCCTGGAAAGCTCGCCGCAGAACCGGGCCAACGATCTGATTGCGGACTTCATGATCGCGGCCAACAGCACCGTCGCACGATATCTAGCTTCCAAACAGCTTCCTTCGTTGCGGCGCGTTGTCCGCGTCCCCAAGCGATGGGAACGGATCGTTGCGCTTGCCGCCGAACGGGGCAGCAAGCTGCCCAACGAGCCCGACTCAAAGGCGTTGGAACAGTTCTTGATTTCTGCGAAGACCGCCGATCCTGTTCACTTCCCAGATCTTTCTCTCAGCATCATCAAGCTGCTGGGTGCCGGTGAATACGTGGTCCAGGTTCCGGGTGTTGCTGCCATCGGCCATTTCGGTCTCGCGGTCAAGGACTATGCGCACTCCACCGCTCCCAACCGCCGATTCCCCGACGTGATCACGCAACGGTTGCTGAAAGCAGCGCTCGCGGGTTCGCCGTCGCCCTATAGCAATGATGAATTGGAAGCGCTCGCCAGACGCTGCACCGAGCAGGAGGACGCAGCCAAGAAAGTCGAACGGCAGGTGGGCAAATCTGCCGCCGCTATGCTGCTGGAATCAAGGATAGGCGATCAGTTCGACGCCATTGTCACCGGGGCGTCGGACAAAGGGACGTGGGTCCGCATTTTTAACCCGCCTGTTGAAGGAAGGCTGCAGCACGGTTTTGAAGGCGTAGACGTCGGCCACAAACTCCGCGTGCAGCTGATCCACACGGATGTGCAGCGCGGATTCATCGATTTTAAGGCGGCCAAGTAGCTCTTCGCGCCATACCCGGCGTGAGCAACGGCGCAGCGGCTCCATCCGCTGCGCCGTTTCCTTGACGCCAGCCGGTCCCGTATCGCTGCCCGTGGTCTATCTTGCTCAGCACTCGCAGCCCATAGGTGCCAAGCTGAATGTGTGGAGTTCGCAGTTGCGGCTGCTCTGTTCTAGAGAATCCGGCTTGCGAACAAGGAGATGGATGTATGCCGTTACTTCAACTGGTGGAAGTGCTGATCGTGGTGGGTGTTCTGCTTTGGCTTGTCAATCGGTTCATTCCGATGCAGGGATCGATCAAGTCAATTCTGAATGGTGTCGTGGTGATCGCCGTCGTGCTGTGGCTTCTCAATGCCTTCGGCTTGTTTCATTCTGTCGCTCGAATGCGGGTGGGAATCTGATCGAACGGCCAGGCGAAGCGTGAAGCAAAGCGCGCTGCGCCGGACCTGCTGTTGTTAACTGGGAATTAGCAGAAGCTCGCGGTTCCAGGCAGGGGGTGCCGCTCTGGGCAGCCCCCTCTTTTGGCGGGTGGTTGCTCGTCATCCGCCTGGCAGTTGTTTCGCCTGATGTACTTCTTTAGTCCAATGAGATTTCTCCGTCTAACACTCGCGGCAGTCTTGCTGCTGCTTCTTAGCGCTGCGGCACAGGATGAGATTCGTTCGCTTTCTCCTGCCGACCTGGTTCGCGAAGTCGTGACCAACGAGTTGTCAGACCGCTTACAGCAGCGGAAGTGGCTGTGCCTGATCGACAGGCGCGAGGGGACGCAGACTTTCACGAAGCAGCAGGTGGACACTCAGGACGGCCCCCTCTATCGCTTGTTGGCAATCGAAGGCGTGCCCCTTACCCCGGACCAGAGGCAGCGCGACAATGCACGCATCGATCGGCTTTTGCGCAACCGGAGCCAGCAGTTGATGGTCAAGCAGGGACACGACCAGGATGAGCAGCAGCTGGAGAAACTGATGGCCCTGCTGCCGGGGACGTTTCTCTACGCATACGACGGCGTCGAAGGGGGCCTCGTCAGGCTCACGTTCCACCCTAACCCCAATTACAATCCCCCAACTTATGAAGCCCGTGTTGTGCATAGTCTGGCTGGAACGATTGTTATCGATCCGCAACAAAAGCGTTTGGCAAAGTTCTCGGGGCGGCTCATAGACCGGGTGGATTTCGCCTATGGTATCTTGGGACACATCGACGCCGGCGGCACAGTTGAGATCGCGCGTATGCAGGTCGGGCCCACACAATGGAAGACTGCCCTCATTGATATGCAGATCTCAGGACGCCTGGCCTTCTTCAAGACCATCAGTAAGCAAGAACACGAAACCCGGTCGAACTACAGGGCAGTTCCCGACGATCTCGGGCTGGTAGAGGCGAGCCGCCTCCTTGCCCGATAGCACCATCGACCACGAGCAGAATATGCGGCGTGGCCCACAGCCCCACAACTAATCCGATTTGAGGTTGAGCGCAGGCGGCACGCCAATGTTTCGCGACCACCACCTCAGCATGCGATCAAACACGATCGATTCGCCGGTTTCCTTAACAACGACGTGAGAAAACAACCACGTTGGAAATGGACCGTGCTCTGGACCCGCGTTGCGGCGCGTGGCGTAATTGCCGAGGGTGGGGTTGCGGCGAGGGCCAATCTCGCCCACAATGCGCGTACCCGCTTCGTCAGTGCTGCTCGATGAGCCATCCGCCGCGATAAAGAATCACGTGGCCTGGAGAATAGGAGAGGAAACGGCAGCAATCCTTAATTTTCTCGCAACTGCACGGACGGTCTTCAAAGCTGTCGCTGCTCGAGGACCGAGGATTGCACAAACGAAACGCGGGACGCATCGTCAAGGCGACGAATCCGTCCCGCATTCACGATCGTGATTACAACGGCGCGCTTACCGGAACGAGATGTGGTTTCCGCAATGCGCTACGATGGTCTGTCCCGTGATGGCGCTGGCCTCGTCTGATGCCAGGAAGACGCAGACGTTCGCCAACTCAAACTCCTCGGCGGGCCGCTTCAGCGAATAGTTCCCCATCTCCCGGCCGAGCGCTTGCTCAAAGGGAATGCCGGCGGCCTTCGCCCGGCCTTCGATGATGCGGATCAACCGCTCGCCCTTCACCGCCGCGGCGCTGACGCAATTGACCCGGATGTTGTACTCGCCAACCTCCTGCGCAAGGGTTTCCGTCAAACCGATCACGCCCATCTTGGCGCAGCAATAACCGGCGCGCATGGGATAGCCCGACCTGCCGTCGCCGGACCGGCCGCCTTCGGCCCCGATATTGATGACGATGCCCTGTTTGCGTGGAATCATCAGCCGCAGCGCTTCTCGGGCGCACAGCATGCTTCCCGTGAGGTCGATCGAAATGATCTCATTCCAGTCGGCCAGCGTCATGTCGACCACGTTGCAGGTAGGGCCGCCGATGCCGCTGTTGTTGACCAGAATGTCGATCTGCCCAAACCGTTTGACGGCCTCGGCCACCATGTTGATGATGTCCTGCTCTTTCGTCACGTCGGTGACGATGGCTTCCGCGGTGCCGCCGGCGGCCCGCAGTTCGGCGGTGGTCTTGTCCAGGTTCTCTTTGTTTCGGGCGGCCAGAACCACCTTGGCGCCTTCCCGCACAAATGCCTTGGCAATGGCTTTGCCGATGCCACTGCCTCCGCCGGTGATGATGGCCACCTTATCTTTTAGTCTCGCGCTCATTGTTTCCTCTTCATCAGAAATGGATGCGCCGCCGTGCGGACGCTTACAGAACCGTGATCTCGCTTGGATACAGGTGCAGACGCTCTGCCCCGCTCTCCGTCGTCAGATAGTTGTTGCCGCAGATGGCAAAAACGTCTTTGCCGATAGCATAAGGGTGAACCGCGATGTTCATGCCCGCCTTGATCTTCCAGGGTTCATCGGGCCGGAGGTTCGGCCGGTCCACCAGCGAGAGCCCCTGGCCGTGAGCAAAGGAGCGCCCCGGCGAAGTGTAGCCCCGCTTGGCAATGAAATCGCGGTAAGCAATCCAGAAGTCCTTGGGGTCGGCGCCGGTCACGAGGTTCTTGGCGGTGATCGCCTCGAACTCGGCGGCGGCGCCAAACGCGTCCTGCAGCAGCTGGGTGGGCTGCTTGCCGATGACAAAGACGCGCAGGATTTCCGTGTAATAGCCGCCTGATCCGTTGACTTCGATCAGCACGGTGACCTGGTCTCCATACTTGATCACGCGGTTCTGGAAATGGGGAATATCAAACGGGACGAAGGTGCCCAGCGGTCCAGAGCCGACCTGCACCAGGCCGCGCTCGCTTCCATGGCTGCTGAGAAAGCGGTGGATTTCGGCGTAGACCTCCATATCCCGCTTGCCCGGCTTGATGATGTTCTTCAGCTCCCACGCACAGGCGTCCTGCATGGCCGCCGTGCCGCGGATCAGCTCGATCTCCTCGGCGCTCTTGATGACGCGCAACTCGTCGATCCAGTCGGTGGCATCGACGAAGGTGGCGTCCGGAAGGCGCTTGACCAGACCCTCGTAGAACGTGATCGGGATGAAGCCGCGCTCGACCAGGCCGATCGTGGGCTTCTTCTTTTCCCCAAGCACCTTGGCCGCCAGCTCGGCGTCATACTCATTGGTGTAATGGATGGTCGAGAAGTAGCAGGCTCCCCAGCGGTTCTTGATGCCTCGGGCAGCCCACGCCGGCGGCCAGTTTTCTCCGGGCGGATCAACCCCGCAGACGATGGTCGTCATCTCGTCGTCCACCGGGAAGATCGCGGTCATGGGGAACTGATGCCGGGCGGTGAAGTCGGTAAACCACCGCAGCGTGCCTCCCATGAACTCCTCGGAGTTCTGGATCACCAGGTAGTCGATCTTGCGCTGCCGCATCTGTTCGCGGACCAGGTTCCAGCGGCGCTCCAGCTCAGCCGTCGAGACGCACTTCGTCAGTCGTTGTTTCGGATCTTCCACGCCGTTGCACTCCTCTCAAGGTTCGATACGTGTTGCCCGCTCAACGCGGGGTTTGCCACATGAGGTGCGTGGCATCGGGCCTACTTGGCTGCGGAAGCCGCCGTTGGAACCTCGATACCCTCTTGCTTCTCGCGCGCAAGCAGGAAGGCCGCAACCGATCCAATCAGCGCGGGAGCCGCCGTCATGTAGAGGAGATTGGACACGGACGTACCCGTACTGAGTAGGAATCCTCCCACGACCGGGCCGATGATTGAACCGACGCGTCCAAAGCCTGACGCCCAACCAACACCCGTAGAACGCATGCTCGTGCGGTAGGTGGCCGAGGCAACCGAGTACATTGTCATCTGCGAACCGGTCAGGAAAAAGCCGGAGAAGAACACGGTCGCGACCAGGGCCACGACCATTCCCTGGCTGGCGCCCAGCGCCGCGATGAAGACGCAGGCCAGAATGAAGCCGAATCCCATCACGCGCCGTCCATCGACGCGGCGGCTATACCAGCCGAGCAGGACGCCGCCAACCGCGCCGCCAACCGAGAAGATCGCCCCGATGAAGATGGCGCGCTTCAATGGAATTCCCGATTGCCGCAGCAGGGAAGGCAGCCAACTCAGCAGCAGGTAGGTCAGCAGGTAGCCGATGAAGAACAGGACCCAGAGCAAAAGGGTGCTGGTGAGGCGTCCGCCGGTAAACAGGCTCTTCGCCGGCGATCCGGCGACGCGCGATTCGTTGAGCACGAATTCGTCGTTGACGGTAATGCCGCGGGCCGGGGCGATCTTGCTCATAATCCGCGCTAGTTCCGCCTGATTGGTCTTCTTGAGCGCAAGAAAGCGGATCGACTCGGGCAGCTTCCACAAAAGCACCGGCACCAGCAGGATGGGAACAATTCCGCAGGCGTAACAGGTAACTCTCCAGCCGAAGGGCGCCAGCATGGCGAAGGCGATAAAGCCGGCCAGGGCGCTGCCCAGTGGAAGCCCGCACGACATGGAATTGATCACCATCGGGCGGATGCGCGCCGGCGCATATTCCGAGACAGTGGCTACGGCATTCGGCACCACGCCGCCTAGGCCGAGACCAGCGATGAGGCGGTAGAAGATCAGCCCCTCAATCGAATTGGTCGTGCCCTGCAGCAGCGTGAACACACCGAAGACGGCGACGCCGGTGATGAGCGTAATCCGGCGGCCCAGGGTGTCGGCCGCCTGTCCTAGGATCAGCGAGCCCAGCAGACTGCCGAGCAGCGCGGAGCCAAAGACGAGGCCGAACCTCGACATCGGGACATGCCAGCCACCGGCAATGGCCGGGGCGATGAACGCCATCAGTGTGGCATCAATCGTATCGAGCATCATCAGCAGAAAACAGGTGGCCAGCACGACCACCTGAAACCTGCTGAAACGCTCCTCGTTAATGACACGGGTTATGTCGATCACTGCCGGCGGCTTGGTGGCGGATGCCATAACGCTTTCTCCTCGGCCGGAACTCGCCGGCCCTCGCGGTTGCAACACGGGATCGCCCTGCTAGGCCAAAATTGCTAAGCCGATTCTCCAGCCTTGGGCTTCCCCTTCTCGGTCCTGGTGAAAATCTCAACCGCCGACGCAAGATCCAGAATCACGTCGTCGGTCGGCGCTTTGCCGCGCTCGTGAAAGTCGACGGCCAACAGCGAGCCACTGGCCGGGCAATAATGCATGGTCGCCGCCAGGTTCTCGTGCAGCGTGATGTGGTACTCGGGAGGCAGACTGGTCACGGTGACCGACTTCGCCCCCGCGCGCCAGCAGGTGCTGTTCGTAGCGAGTAGATATCCGGCCTTGGTGACCACATGGATGCCGCGTTCGTCGCGCGCCAGCAAGAGCCCGTCGCTGATGGCGCCCAGGATCGGGGCCTTCAGCAGCTTGGCGGGATTGGTGTCGAACTGGCCGACGCGCTCCAATCGGAGGCTATGCCGCAGCTTTTCGGTCGCAGCCGCGTCGACGACGCCGGCTTTGATCACGGCGCCATAGACGGCCCGGGCCGACTCCACCGATACCATTCCGCCCGCCACATCGCGGCCAACCGCTTCCGGCTCGCGCTCCAGCGGATCACCCCAGCCGCCTCCGCCCTGCCACGACACGGCAAACATGTCGCGGTTGGTCAGGGTCATCAGACCCGGCTTGGGCCCGAAGGTCACCCACTCACCGGGAACGCGGCGTCCGTGATCGACTGCGCTTTTACCCAGCGTCTGGCGCACGGTTGCGCCCGGCCAGCCACCACCCAGTCCAACGGAGTTAGGCACTTCCGCGCCGTGAGTCATCACCAGCGCTTCGGCCTGCTTGATGCCGCCCAGCGTGATGCCGATCTCGTTGCTCAGGCCACCGCGGAACTTGCCCGGGCCGCCTGTGTCGCACGCGAGCTTGCGATAGAAGTAGAAGAACGGAGCTGCCTGCTCGTTGCGCTCCACGTCAGGGATCGCCGAGACCGGCGAGGTGATCGGACCCCCGGCATCCACTCCGTCGCGGCAGGCAAAAGAAGCCGAGCCGCCCGAGATCGGGTCCATCAGGTGCAGACCAAACGGCTCTCCATACTGATTGATGCCACCCATGTTGAACGTTGCCATCGTCGCCTGGCCCAGCCCCTGCGCACGGAACTGATACTTCGGCGAGGCCGACAGGAGCTTGCCGATCGCCAGCATCGTCGCATTGGCCGAGACCCATATGCCCTCAACCGTAGCCGCGCCTACCGGCGCCGGGAACTGCGCGGTGCAAAGCAGTCCGTCGGGAGCCACGACCTCCACCGGAGCCAATACGCCTTCGTTCCACTGCATGTCGTAGGCAAGCGTAGGCATCAGCGAACCGCAAACCGCGCCCTTGAGCCCGGCTCGCGTGCAGTTGATGAACCCCGGCGCCTGCTTGCTGGATCCGCTGAAGTCCAGCTTCAGGCTGTCGCCGCGCTTGGTCAGATGGACATGGACTTTGTAGAGCACGTTGGTATGCCCGTCGTGCTCCAGAAAATCCTCGGCATAGAAATCGCCGTCCGGCAGCTCGCGCAGGCGCGCGCGCATCCGGGTTTCCGACGACTCAATCATCTGCCGCATCGCCGCCTTGACCGTTTCCGGACCATAGCGGTTGACGACTTCGGCCACGCGCCGACGCGCCACGTTGAGCGTAGCGATGAAGGCGCGGATGTCCAAACCGACGTGGCTGGGCAGCCGTGAGGCTGTCAGGATCATCTCGATGACGTCTTCGCGCGTTTCGCCCTGGTCCACTAGCTTGACGCAGGGAATCCGCATGCCTTCCTGGTAGACATCCTTCGCCTTGGGCGACCAGCTGGCAAAATCCATGCCGCCCACATCGGTCTCGTGCGCTTCTACGCCGGCCCAGGCGATGATCTCGTCACCCGCATAAATAGGCCCGACCAGCTGCACATCGTTCTGGTGCAACGAAGCAATATAGGGGTCGTTGCCGATGAACATATCACCGTCACGCACCTTCAGCTGCGGCTTGCCCATGATGTGGCGGATGAACGTGCTGCCGACAGGCGCATGGTAGGCAACCTGGAATCCCATGGAGGCAACCGAGCCGTCGGCCGTGAACAAGCCGGTGAAGAAATCGGAAGCCTCGGTGACGGTCGGCGATCCGGAGACGCTCTGCAAGGCGATTCGCATCTCCTCGGTGATGGCGACCAGGCGGTTGCGAATCACCTCAAACGTCACCGCGTTCATTTTCCCGTTGGACTGTATCTGTGGACCGGTTTTCATTGGACTCTCCTTACGTGGAGATTGCCGAACTCATCTGCCGTCGCCGTGGCTCCCGGAGGAACCACCACGCTCTGTCCGGGAAACTCAATGATTGCCGGACCGTCCACCTTGGAGCCGGCCTTGGGGAAGGTGGTCTGGTAAATGGCTGTGTCGAGCGCGTTACGCGCATCGCGGAAGACAACCTTGCGGCTTGCCGAGGCTACGAGCGGCTCGCCCTCGGAACACAGGGTCGGCGGAGGCAGCGCGCTGGTTCCGACGGCGCGAATCGAGAGGACTTCGTAACCGGCCTGCGAAAATGCCGCGCCGCGCCCGAACAGGGTCTCGTACTGGGCTTCGAACCTGGCCGTAACATCGCGGAACGCGTTCAGGTCGAAGTCGCAGGAGGCGAGAGGGATGTCGAGATGATGCGTCTGGCCGCGGTAGCGTATGGAAATCAGCTGCTCCACGCGCATATTTCCCTGCGCGTGGGCACGCGCAAGGTTGTTCTGCACTTCCACCGTGGCGTCCTTGAGTGCCGCCGAAATCTGCGCGAACTGCTCGGCGGTTGGTGCCTTGCCGGGCTTCAGCCGCACATACGCCGGACTCTCGGTCGTAAAGACCAGGTCCGAGTTCGCGGTTCCGAAAGCTGACTGGGCAGTGGCCGCGGCCGGCACCACAAAATTGTCCAGCCCCAACTCTTCGCTCAAGACCCAGGCGTGAGATGGACCGGCGCCGCCGTTGCTGACCAGCGTGAAGTCGCGCGGGTCGTAACCGCGCTCGATCGTTACCCGGCGCAGCAGGTCGGCCATGCGGCTGTCCAGGACTTCGCGGATGGCCCAGGCTGCCTCGATCACACTCATGCCCAGCGGACGGGCAACGTGCTCCTCGATGGCGCGTTCAGCGGCTGCCAGATCCAGTTTCATGCGGCCGCCGATGAAGTTGTTGGGGTCAAGCACGCCGAGAACGAGGTCGGCGTCGGTCGCCGTGGGCTGCGTGCCTCCCCGGCCATAACAGGCAGGACCGGGCGTGGAACCCGCGCTTTGCGGGCCGACGCGCAACTCACCGAAGCGCACCGAGGCGATGCTGCCGCCCCCGGCGCCGATGGAGTTGACGTCGATCGAGTGAATGCGGATCTCGCCGCCGGCGATGGCCAGCGTGGAGCGCATCATCGGCCTTCCGTCCACCACCACGCCTACATCGAAGCTCGTGCCGCCGATGTCGATCGTCAGGATGTTCTTTGCGCCAATCTGCTCGCCGATGGCCTGCGAACCCATCACCCCGCCCGCAGGTCCGGAGAACAAGGCAACCACAGGACGGTCGTTGAGCACTTCGGTCGGCAGCACACCGCCGGCGCAGGTCATCATCAGCACCGGAACCGTCATGCCCGCCTCGCGCAAGGTGTTACCCAGGCGAGAGAGGTAGCGGCCGGCAATGGGGCCGAGGGCGGCGTTGGCGGCGGTCGTTGACATTCTCGCGTACTCGCCGACCGAGGGAGAAATATCAGAGGAAACACTGACGAAAACGTCCGGCAGTTCTTCCTTCACCAGTTGTCGCAGGCGGTTTTCGTGGATGGGATTCTGCGTCGCCCACAAGGTGCAGATGGCAACCGCGCCGACTCCTGCTTCCTTGACGCGCCGCAAAACGCCGCGGGCGCTCTCCTCGTTGAGTGGCTCGATGATCGTGCCGTATACGTCGATGCGCTCGTCGATCTCCATGACCAGGCTGCGCGGCACCAGCGGAGGAAAGCGGTTCCGCAGGAAGCAGTCGGTCCACTCAAGCTCATTCATGCCGGAGGTTTGCCGCAACAGGCGCCCGACCTCCATGGTGTCGGCGAACCCACGCGTGGTTAGCACCGCGGTCTTGGCGGCATTTCCGGTCAGCAGGGCGTTCAGGCCGACCGTGGTGCCGTGGCCGAAGCGTTCAATATCGGCGCAAAACCGCTCAAAAGGCAGGGCATAGGATTCGGCGGCCAGCTTCATCGCCTGCACCACACCGCCCAGAATGTCCGGGGTGGTGGGTGACTTGAATACCCGCGCCTTCCCGTCGCTAGCGGATACCCAGACGTCGGTGAACGTCCCACCTACATCCGTTCCAACAAAAAATCCCATCAGCAGTCTCCCCGGGCAGAAGCCCAAGTTCCATCCAACAAAAATGCGATTGCGGCAGGTTGTCTTTCGCTACGCGTACGCAGGAAAGGTGCTTCGCTTCAGGCAGGTCATTTTTTTACCAGCCGCATAATTTGTCAAGAACAAAATCGACTGTAGTCGAAAATCGCTATAAGCTGCCCGGACACGTAGCAGGTTACAATACGTCCACCGTTCGATTGCATCGAACAAGAGCGGTCGGCACTTTACTCCAAACACGCTGGAGCCGGCAAGGGGCTGAGATGGGCCTGCGGGAAGACAACAAAGCGGAGAAGCTCAGGCGCATTAAGGACGCGGCTCGCCAGCTTTTCACCGAGCGCGGTTACGACGCTACCAGCACTCGCGAGATCGCCGAGCTGGCCTCGGTCAGCGTGGGAACCGTTTTCTTCTACGCACGCGACAAGGGCGATCTGGTTTGCCTTATGGCAGTGGACCGGCTGGAGAGGCAGTTTGCCCGGGCCTTTCGCGCCTGCGATCCGGCGCAGCCATTCCTGGACCAGCTGGTTTCCGTGTGTACTCATATGTTCAAGGACGCCGCCCGCAACGTTTCCCTGTCGCGCATTCTCATCAAGGAGATGGTGGCGTATCGCAACAAGCACCGCATCGACGAGTGGGTCAACTCGAGCTTCGAGCGTCTGCTGAATTCCGCCGTGGCGACGGGCGAAGTCCGTTTCACCGAGGAGCCGGCGTTCGTGGCCCGCGCCATCGGCCTCTGCTACCTGGCCGAAATGCGGGACTGGATCATGCTGGAAAAGCCGCTGCCGGCCAGCGGCGTCGCCAGCCTGCGGCGCACCTTCACCCTGTTGCTGCAGGGACTCAACTACCAGGCGCGCGAAGCAAAAGTAATAATCGAGCGGGCCAAGCCAGGCCGCAAGTCCTCCACGCCTCGCTCTGCCGCCGGCAAGGGGCCAAGACAGACTGCGCGAAACTGACTCGTGGAGCGAGATCGCCGCTGTGGTGGACGCGGCGACACGGGCGCACTAATCTGCGAGAAATCGCGTGGTTGTTCCTGATGATGAGATCATCGGAACGAGTTGCAGATATTCCTCTTGGACTTTATGTGATGAAAAATACCGCAGAAGTCAGACCGCTGCTGGCCCCCCAAGGCAAGTTGCGTACCTCGATCAACATCGGAAATGCGGTGCTGTCCCGGCGCGATTCGCCGGACGGTGATCCCTACGGCGTCTCCATCGATATCGCCCAGGCGCTGGCCGCTCAACTGGGCGTCGGCATCGAATTCCTCGTCTTCGATTCAGCCCGGCTGTCGGTCGATGCCATCGCCAACGGCACGGCCGACGTGGGCTTCTTTGCCATCGACCCTAAGCGCGGCGAGAGCGTCGCCTTCACCGGCGCCTACCTGCACATCGAGGGCTGGTACGCCGTCCGGCAGGACTCGCCCATCCACTCCATCGAAGAGGTTGACCGCCCCGGCCTGCGGGTCGCCGTCGGCAGCGGCAGCGCCTACGATCTTTTCCTCACCCGCGAGCTGAAACAGGCGGAGATCGTGCGGGCTCCATCCCCGACCACGGTGACCCCGCTGTTTTTCGCGCAACGCCTCGACGTCCTCGCCGGCGTCAGGCAGCAACTCGAAATCGATATGCAAAGCTACCCGGGGCTGCGCCTGTTGCCGAAGCGTTTCATGGTGATCCGGCAGGCGATGGGGCTGGCGAAAAGCCGCGGCGACGCGGCGGCGGCCTATCTCAATGCCTTCATTGAAGAGATCAAGGCCAGCGGATTCGTCACCGAGGCCCTGGCCCGGCACAACATTGAGGGAGCGACGCTGGCACCGCCGGAGGCGCAGACTTCCCGCTCCTGAACCTGGTGGTGGCCCAGGTTTGCGCCGCGCCTTCCGGCGCTAACCTGGGGGCGCAAGCCCATTCTCATATAGAACTCGTTTCATTCCCCGAAGCATCAATCACCGACGTTAACTGCTGACCGCGATCTTCTTCTGCGGCAATGACCTTCTGATAATCTCAACGAATGGAAGAGAAACCAGGCGACAACCAGAAAGACGAGTATTCGGGTGGCCTCTCCGTTCGCAATGGCTGGCGGTGCCGGTTTTGTGGCCGCTACCCCGAGCCAGGCCAATCCTATGGCACTGACGGCGTCTGCCCGGTATGCCGCGAGCAGGCGCCCGGCCCTCGATCCTGACCTTCCTTCAGAGAACCGGTGCCCCATCCTCACGCGCCTGCCTTTGGCGCGTTAGGGTGGGGTTGCTGACTTTGCCGTGGAGCACTCCTTGTCTGGAATTTGATTCCCCTGTGGTGTAGATTCTTCTGATCTGCGGGCCACAATCTACATGGAAAGTGCAGAAGGACTGGTTCCTTTGCGAATATCGCTTGGCAAAACGACATCGTCACTGTGGCCCCTTCCAAAACGCCACGAGAGCGTGCCGTTCATAGAACTGCGGGATGGCAGAATCAAGTTTGTGCCATCTCGGAAGATGGGCTCATGGGGGTACGCGGAACATGAAGTGCCATTCCCGGGTGGCTCGGGGCTTGAGCTTCACGTAGAGATAAGCGACGGGTACATCAGGGGAGATCACGCGCAGATAATGGGGAAATCTCTCTGGATCAAGCCGCCAATCGGAAAGAGACAACATCTGGTCGATTGCCACGGGTACGTTGACGTGCATACGGCACAGGCAAACCTCAGCGACGCTGGTATCGCGTTCACGCTCATCAATGTTTACGACGGCATGGAAGGGGAACACGTTGAAACCGACGTCACGGCTGCATACCTGAAGACATCCGCCAAGCCCCGGGGCTGGATGCCGATTAACATCCTCATAGGAACGTCAGGTTTGTGGCTCGGCGCCATCGCTGGAGCCTTGTTCCACAACACCGGGTATCTGATCGCAACTGGTGTTCTTGGCTACATGGCCGTGGCTATCACCGTAGCCGCGATCGCCCGAAAGACCGCCAGGCGAATACCGCTTATCGGGTTGGTGACGATAATTCCGAGTTATGGCGCGGGATATGCGGCGGCGGTCATCGTCCGTTACTTGTCCCGCCCGTGAGCCAAACAGCTAGGGCTGGTGGCCCATCCAAGCCAGATTTTGGCTTGAGTGGGGCTTTGGCATCCCCACACAAGCAAAGGAAGCTCGTGCAGCCACGAGCCAGCCAAATGAAAAGCCCTCGTGCAAGTTACTCATGCACGAGGGCTTGAAATAAATTCGCCAGCCGACGTCAATTCGCCAGCGCGCCGGCTTGTTCGTCACACGCAGTGCCATCGTCGGGCACGAGATTTGCACGCACATTCCGGGTCTGTTTCCGGTACTGGGTGACCACGCCGGAACAAATAGTCTGCTTCGTCTCCAGATTCCCGCCGCAAGCAAAACTGGCGGCATCGTGGACGCTGCCCGAGCCCTGGTAGATCGCTGTCTTCGGATAGGAACAGACGGGCCGCGTTTCAACCACACCCCCATCAAGATTCCTGGTTGCGATAATCCGTTCCGGGGCAGCGCCGTTCTCAACCCAATTGACCAGGGCATCAAAGAGGGGACCCGCATTCTGGTCGCCCGGCTGCGGCCCGACGCCGCCACCACAGTGGGCCACTCCGGGATACAAGAACAGGCGGTACCAGGACTGAACGTCAGGATCGCTGACGCCTTTGCCAAAACCTGCAGCCAGTTCGCGGTAATACTTGATGGAATTTCGCGACATGATATTGCGGTCGGCGGTGCCGTGCCAGCTAAGCATCTTCACACCCTTCGCTCTAGCCTGACCCAGCAGCGCAGGATCGAACCAGTCCACGAGGGGACCAACACGGCTCGCGGTAAACTCCGTCATGTCCTCGTAAGTGATGCCAAGCGGATCGCCGGATGCGGCAAGCGCCTTACGATCCAGGTAGAGATGGGCATCCGAACTCCACTTGGGGTTGGCGAGGGCCCATTGCATTACCGACTGCGCGACTAGATAGGACGTGGTGTTGACAGGCACCAACGTACCTGGCTCCCAGGGATACCAGATTCGTCTTCCGGACGAGTTCTGCGGACCTTGGCGGATCAGGTCGAACGCCGCTGCCTGATCCGCATCAAGACAGTTGGGCGGGGCAACGGCTCCCGGCTTACCGCAGATTGCGTTCACGGCGCTCCACTGGCAGGTGCGCGGATCGCCCAGCACGCCGTCTTTGACGCCATCCATTGCATCGCAGGCCGCGATTTCAAGCTGCACCGCGGCTTGTACCTGGGCAGCGTTCAGATCTTTGCCTATCCTCTTCAGCTTGTCCTTCACGACCAGGCCAGACCAGGCTTGCGCGGTCTGGAACTGGCTGGAGTACAGAGCTGGGGCGCCGGCAAGGATTCCGTCATATTCGTCAGCGAATTGCCCGGCAATGATGTTTGCCTCGCGGCCTCCCTGCGAGCAGCCTGTCCAGTAGGTTCTCGTTTGCGGCTTGCCATAGTAGGAGCTGGTGAGCGTCTTCGACCAGCGTGTCTGCCACAGCAGATGATCGTGCGCAAAGTCCCTGATCAGTCCCAGATTCAGAGTATTGGCGAGCGGCCCGGACGAGATGATGGCAAAACTGCAGTCGAAAGTAGCCGCACCCTTATGGCCGCCGTCCGTCGTGGTTCCCACGTACCCTTTGTTCGTGGCGACCGACACGTCCTGGTAATGCAGGCCCATGCAGCCGCCGCCCCCCATGTTCTGAATCTTGCGGTTCCATGCTCCTGTACCGCCATCATCGGACCGCAGGGGCAGTCCGATCCGAATCCCAATCGCCTGCTTCTGGCCCACGTCATAGCCGTCGGCCGGACCTCCCTTGCCGGAGTTGTAGGTAAACTCAACGCGGCAATACGCATTGCTCACTCCTGGCCCGCTGGGGACAGCGGACACGGACAGGTTCGTCACGCCCGGATTATCCTTCAAGCCGAAGGCCGCATCCGACGCGAGTTGTGAGCAATTCGGCAGAGCCGCCGCCATCGCCTTCTCCGGCAGAAGAGCCATCGAACTGAACAAGGCAAGCAACAATAGGGAAGGCGCTAGGCGTCGCATTCATCTCTCCTTGGGTTGAACCTGGAAGCGGTCTCATAAACAGCTCGCCGACCGGAAAGCCATTCTCCGCAGCGGCCAAAGCCCGCTGCTTTAACGGCCTTGAACGGCACGACTGAAGTCATGCCCTGACACAAACCCATCTATGAGAACGGCTCTAGTTGGTTATCACTCAGGTATGAGCCTGTCAAGCCGGATTCTTCTTATCCGCTTGCCGCCAACCGCGATTGCCACTTGTGGATGAATCGCCGATGTTAAGCCAAGTTGATGCGAACTCCGCATATCACTACTCGCCGGGCAGCCGGGCACCCACTACACGCACAAGAAAGCGCTACACAGGAAAAGGGGCCGACACTGCCGGCCCCTCGCGCGTTTTGATTTGTGACCCGCCACCGAAAACAATCAGCGCTGCGGCGCCGCCTGCGGTTGCGCGCCGGGGAACTGCACGCGCGGAGCTTCGCGGGCCGCGCCCTGCGCCTGGAAGTATGCCTCGTTGCGGCTGAAGCCGCTCATGCCGGCGACGATGCTCTGGGGAAACAGTTGTATGTATGTGTTGTAGTCCTGCAGCGTCTCGTTGTAGCGGCGGCGCTCGATGGCGATGCGGTTCTCGGTGCCCGCCAGTTCGTCCTGCAAACGCAGGAAGTTCTCATTCGAGCGGAGCTGCGGATAGTTCTCGACGATCACCAGCAGGCGCGAGAGCGCGCCGTCCAACTGGCCATTGGCGGCGATCTTCTGCTGCGGCGTGCCTGGCGACATCAGGGCCGCGCGGGCATTGGCGATATCGCGAAAGACGGTCTGCTCCTGCCCGGCAAAGCCCTTCACGGTTTCCACCAGGTTAGGAATCAGATCGGCGCGGCGTTGCAGCACGACATCCACCTGCGACCAGGCGCCGCGGACGGACTCGCGCTTGGCGACCATCGTGTTGCGGTAGCCGAAGAAGCTGCTGCCGAACCAGAGAATCACGAGAACGACAACAACCAGGATGATGATCACGGTTTTCTTCATAGCTCTTCAGTAAGTCCTTTCCGATTCATTCGGTTGAGCCGGGCCGGCGCTCTGGCGCCAGCCGGTCGATATGCTGCACCAGGGTAGCGATGGAGTCCATGTACTGGTGGTAAAGCGTGTCGATGCCGGTTTCGATCCGGCGGTCCTCCCGCAGGTCGAGCACGGCGTGCAGCGGGCGGGCGTCGAGCCCTTCCAGGGCGGCAATCTGCGCGGCCACCTCGCGCCGCGACTCCGGCGCCTCTAGACCCATAGCCAGCAGTGCATGGCGGAACAGAGTGATAACGGTCGAGGATGACTTGGCCAGAACGTGCTGCAGTTCCTGCTGATTCTCGCGGGCCAGCAGGTAGTGCTGGCGTAGCCGCAACAGCACGGCGCGCAGATCGTGCTCCAACTGCACGCGGTGCAGGTTCATCGGCACCTCGATATCGGTGACGACGTCGCGCCCGACCAGCACGCGGTTGCTCTCCTTCACGTCGAGCATCTCGATAGCAAACACGTCGGCCGAGGTTCGCAGTTCCTCTTCGGTGACGACCAGCGGCGGACGGTGCTTCTTCTTGTTGGTCCACCACTCGAGCGCCGGGGAAATCCGGTCGAGGGCCGATCCGCCGGTGGTCTTTAGAACAACCATCAGGTTGACGTCGGAGTACCGTTCGTGGAAATCGCCGCGCGCGGCCGAGCCGTAAAGCACGACGGATTCCAGATTATCCCCCGCAGCCGCCTGCAGCCGCTGCACCAGATCGTCGAGATCTTCTTTGACGCTCATATGCTCATTCCTGTGAACCGGGGATCGTCGTTACCAATCACCGCTGGCCCCGCCGCCGCCGCTTGAGCCTCCGCCGAAGCCGCCAAAGCCGCCGCCGCCGCCACTACTACCGCCGCCGAATCCGCCACCGCCAAAACCACCCATCCACCATCCACCAGAGCCGCGTTGGCCGGCGGCGCGGCGCCTGAAAAAACCGATGATGGCGGGTACGGCGAATATGCCGAGCGGGATCAACCAGAAGGGGAAGCGCTCCGGGCTGGAAGTCTTGCCCTGGGCGCGTACCGGCCGGGGAGCTTCATCCAACTTCACCCCGGCAGCGTCGGCAATGCGCGTTGCCACGCGAAGGGTGGCCACGTGCATGGCAAGGTCGTATTTATTCTCGCGGAGGTAGGGCACGATCTCCCGGCCAATGTCGCCGGCGCGGGCGTCGTTGATGACCGGCTCAAGGCCGTAGCCGACTTCGAAGCGGTACTTGCGCTCCGGCGGCGAAAACAGGATCAGGATGCCGCGATTGTCTTTCTTACCAACGCCGATGTGCTTGAACAGATCGGCGGCATAATCCTCGATCGGTCGTCCGTCGAGCGACTTTACGCTGACGACGGCCATCTGCGCGCCGGTCTTACGCTCCAGTTCGCCGCCCAGGGAGTTCAGGTGCGCGACCGTCGATGGCGTCAGCACGCCCGCCAGATCGGTGACGTAGTTGACCGGATGGATGTCGGCAATCTTATCTGCGCGGGCAGAAAGCGCAACGGCAACCACCACCAGGAGCACCCACGGGCGAAGCTGGCGCGAAATCTTCATCTACCAGTGAACCTACTGTGCCGGGAGGGCAAAGGTCAAGCGGAAGCCCTACCGGCGCTTTTCACTTTTGGTCACTTCGGCGCGCTTCTTGGCCCGGTCGACCCACGGGCGCCTGGGTCCATACGCATTCCTGCCCGCCGGGGCGTACGGGGCCCTGACTGGCGGCTGTTTGATCGCCTTTGCCGTGTCTTCTATGGTCTCGGGCGCGGGTAGGGTTTCACGGCGAACGCGGATCAGAACGGCGGCAATCTGCTCGGCGCTGCGTTCCTCCAGCAGCGCTCTTCCCGCCACCAGATCCTCTTCCGCCACCGTCTCCGTCATGGTGAGGATTTCCTTCACCAGCTTTTCCTTGTCGCGAGCGCGGATCGCGGCCGCCGAAGGCGCACGCATCCAGGGCGCTTTGATCTTGGCCGAGGCCAGCAGCCGCTCGGCGGCTCCCCGATGCTGCATGGGCACGATCATGACCGACAGTCCTTTGCGCCCGGCCCGTCCGGTGCGGCCGCTGCGATGCAGCATGGTCAACCGGTTCTGCGGCAACTCGGCGTGGATCACCAGGTCGAGGTCCGGCATATCCAGTCCGCGGGCAGCCACATCGGTCGCCACGCACACCCGGGCCCGTCCGTCGCGCAAGGCCTGCAAGGCGGTCGTGCGATCGGATTGGCTCAGCTCGCCAGACAGCGCCACCGCCGAAAATCCACGCTCCCGCAGATTCGCGTGCAGGTGTCGCACGGCATCGCGGGTCGAACAGAATACCAGCGCCCCCGGCGAATCGAAGAAGCGCAGCGTGTTCACCACGGCGTGCTCGGTGTCACGCGAGCCGACCAGAAAGGCCCGATATTCGATATCGGCGTGAGCCTCGTTCTCGGCCGATAACGCCATGCGCAGGGCATCGCGCTGATACTTCTTGGCCAGCCCCAGGATTTCCTTGGGCAGCGTCGCCGAAAACATCAGCGTGCGCCGTTCTGCCGGTGTAGCGTCCAGCAGCAGTTCCAGCTCTTCGCGAAAGCCGAAGTCCAGCATCTCGTCGGCTTCATCCAGCACCACCGCGCGAACCTTCGCCAGCTTCAGGAAGCGGCGATTCAGGTGATCCGCCAGGCGGCCCGGCGTACCGACCACCACATGGGCTCCCGCCGACAGGGCGCGCTGCTCGCGGCGTATGTCCATGCCGCCCACGCAGGTAATCACGCGCCCGCCCGCGTCGCCCAGCAGCCACGTCAACTCGACCTGCACCTGCAGCGCCAGTTCCCGGGTCGGAGCCACCACCAGCGCCAGCGGCTGTTCCGCGCGCCCGAAGCGTTCGGCGCCGCCCAGCAGCGTTTCTGCCAGCGTGAGGCCATAGGCCGCCGTCTTTCCCGAGCCGGTCTGGGCCGACACCAGCAAGTCGCGTCCTGCGGCTTCGGGTCGAAGCACGGCTTTTTGTACGGGGGTGGGTTCGGTGTAGTTTTTTGCCGCAAGGGCACGAAGCAAGCTTGGATTCAGTTCAGGAAATGCCATAGATTCAATACACAATCATCGAAACAAGATCATCGAAGTTCAGATTGGCCGACGCGGGGAGCCACTTTGCCCCTCACCGCCCGGCCGGTTGTTATGCGCAAACCGCCTGGAAGTCCGCGTAAGCGCCCTTGAAATCCACAATTTCATGGTCCGTGTCGAAGTGCCACACCCGGGTCGCGACCTCATCCACCAGATCGTAATCGTGACTCACCAGCAGCACGGTTCCCGGGTAGCGTTGCAGCGCGATGTTCAGCGCGTTGATCGCCTCCAGGTCGAGATGGTTCGTGGGCTCATCCAGCACCAGCACGTTCGGCTTCTGCAGCATGAGCTTGCAGAACACCAGGCGTGCCGCTTCGCCGCCGGAGAGGACATCGGTACGTTTGTTGCCATCGTCGCGCGCGAACAGCATCTGGCCAAGCAGTCCGCGTATGTCTTCCTGGTGCGCCGACGGGTCCCACTGGTGCAGCCACTCGAAGGTGGTCATTCCCGGTGCGATCAGCGACTGGTGGTCCTGGGCAAAAAACCCGACCGAAACCTCGTGCCCCCAGAATACGCTTCCTTCGCTGAGGAACGAACCCTGGTAACCGCTGGATTGGCGCAGTTCAGACTCCGGCACCGTCGGCGATACCGACAGCAGCGCATTCAGCAGCGTCGTCTTCCCGGCGCCGTTGCGTCCCATGAGCGCGATCTTTTCTCCACGGTTCACCGCGGCCGTGAAACCGCGAATCACCTCGAAATCGCCGTAGGCCTGGGTGAGTCCTTCGATTTCCAGCACGTGCCGTCCGGATGGCCGCTTCTGCTCGAATTTCAGGAACGGGCGCTGGATGTTGGACCGCGCCAGTTCGGTCACCTGCAGCCGCTCCACTTCCTTGCGTCTTGACTGCACCTGGCTGGAGCGCGTGCCGGCCGAGAAACGCGCAATGAAATCGTTGAGCTGCGAGATTTTCTTCTCGCGCTGCACGTTCTGCGATTCAATCTGCGACCGTATCTGCGTCTTGGCCAGCACCATTTCGTCGTAGGTGCCGGTATAAGTGATGATGGTCTCGTAGTCGATATCGGCGATGTGCGTGCAAACGCTGTTCAGGAAGTGGCGATCGTGCGAAATCACGATCAGCACGCCGTCGTAGTCATTCAGAAAATCCTGCAGCCAATGCACCGAGTCGAGATCCAGATGGTTCGTCGGTTCGTCCAGCAGCAGCGCCTGCGGATGCCCGAACAGCGCCTGCGCCAGCAGCACGCGGACCTTCTGTCCGCCCTGCATCTCGCCCATCCGGCGCTCGTGGAGTTCGTCGGGGATGTCCAGGCCCTGCAGCAGCAGCGTGGCGTCGGTCTCGGCCGAATAACCGTCCTCTTCGCCCACTGTGCCTTCCAACTCGCCCAACCGCATCCCGTCTTCGTCCGTAAGCTCCAGTTTCGCCCAGAGCGATTCGCGCTCCTCCATGGCTGCCCATAGGCGACGATTGCCCATGATGACCACGTCGATCACCCGGAAGGCGTCAAACGCGAACTGGTCCTGGCTGAGCACGCCGAACTTGCGCGGTCGCACCACGGTCCCGATCGTTGGCTCCAGTTCGCCGGTCAGGAGCTTCATGAAAGTTGATTTGCCACACCCGTTTGGACCCGAAAGGCCATAACGCTTCCCCGGCGTAAACGCGGTGGAAACGTCTTCAAACAGAACTTTTGCGCCATAGCGCATGCTTACATTGCTGACTGAAATCATGTCTAGTGAGGAAACTGCGGGTTACTGCCGCGAGGCGGGTCGCAGATGTCAACTCCAGAATACCATGTTTTTCTGTCCGTTGGACCATGGAAGCCTATTTGCCCCCAGGGGGAACGCCTTGGCGGGTGCCCCATATCTGCCGCCTTTGGCAGATATCGGATCCCGGTGCCCCACCTTCGCGCCCGCCCGGGGGCGCGAAGGTGGGGGTTTTGACTTTTGCCTCAGGGGTACGCCACCGGAGCAAATTGCCGCGCGCAAGATTCCCATAACCGCCAACCCGCCCAGATATTATTCTGAAAGGTGAGTCAAACGTCAGCCACACGCGCCAAGGTGCTGCTTCGGAAGGGTATGCTCCGATCTTTCATCCGACGGCTCATGATTGGTGCGTTGCTTCTCTGGTCGTTCGCCGCGCTGCTGCTGCTGTCGGCCCGGTGGATCGACCCGCCGACCACGGCGGTGCACGTCCAGCGCCGCGTGCAGTCATGGATTCGCCGCACGCCGTATCAAAAACGGTACAAATTCGTTCCTCTCCAACAGATTTCGCCCGATCTTCAGCACGCTGTAGTAGCCGCCGAGGATACGCGGTTCTTCCAGCATCATGGCCTCGATTGGCAGGAGATCGAAATCGCCGCTGAAGACACTTTGGAAGGCGGACGCTCTCGCGGAGCTTCCACGATTACGCAGCAACTCGTAAAGAATCTGTTCTTCGGCACTGGCCGCTCGATTCTCCGCAAAGGCGCAGAGTTCACCCTGGTACCGGTGGCCGAACTCGTCCTCGGCAAGCAGCGCATCCTGGAGATTTACCTCAACGTAGTCGAATGGGGCCCTGGGATTTACGGTGCTGAGGCGGCGTGTCGTTATTACGACAAAACCTCGGCCCGGACCATTGGCAGGCAACAGGCGGCCCAGCTCGCGGCGGTACTGCCGGCTCCCCTGAAGAGGCGGCCCGAGCGCATGCACGACTACAGCGCGATCATTCTCCGGCGTATGCTCCAAATGGGGTGGTAGCGGAAATTGTCATTTGCCGGCTAATCCACTGATCCTATGGGAAATCCAGTCCTCCAACCCATGTCTCATTCACCCCCTCCCGTGCGCTAGAATGTAAGTAGAAGGTTTGGATCGAAACGCCCGCTGGCCACCAGCAGGCGTTTTTTGTTTGGGGGTTTGTCGGGGTTGACCCCCGCCAACGCCGTAACTTGCGTGTTTTCTAGATTTTGCCTATAAAGTCTTTAAAATCTTTGATTTGCGTGGAAAAACCTGCTAAGCCTATGAAAACAAATGGGCGAGGGGTAGGGGGGTACCCCCGAGCGTTACCATTTCGGGACTAGGCCAGGTGCCCCACCTTCGCGCCCGCTCTGGGGCGCTAAGGTGGGGATTTTGACTTTTGCCTAATCATCCCTGCCCCCGTTTCGAGTCGAGCTTTCCGCACCAATCAATGAGTTCTTGGCCCGCCTCCATTTGCTCTGGTGGTGGCTCTAGCTACCCTTGCCGTTACAATCAATCCTGGGAGATACGGCCCTTGTTCTTCCCCATATTCCTCCTCGTCTGGACAAGCCTGAACGCCTACGTGCTCGCGCGCCTGCTCTCTGTCCCCTTCCTTGCGCGGCACGTTCCGGTTCCCGTCACCGTCACTCTCGTCGTTGTCGTTGCTTACAGCTACCTGGCTGCCCGTTTGACCGGCCACTACCGCCTCGGGCGCTTTCCGCGTACCTTGGAATACCTCGGCGCGCAGTGGATCGGCGTCGCCTTCCTGTTGTTGGTCGCCTTTCTGGCCGCCGACCTGGTCTCCGGCTTCGGACTGTTCCTCGGCGCCTATATTGGCCAGCTACGCACCGGTGCGCTCCTCAGCGGGGTCGCGCTCGCCGTGATCTCGATGCTGCAGGCGCGGCGCGCTCCCGCCGTGACCTCGTACGAGCTGGCCTTGCCCGGTCTGCCGACTGCCGCCGACGGCGCCATCCTCGTCGCCGTCAGCGACCTGCACCTGGGCCTCATGCTCAGACTCCGCTGGGCCAGCGCGCTTGCCGCCCAACTCTCCGCGCTGCGGCCCGACGTCCTCCTGCTCGTCGGCGACATCTTTGAGGCCGAATCATCCACGTTTTCCTCCTGGCTTCCCGTGCTCGAGCGCTTTCAGGCGCCGCGCGGGGTATACATGGTCACCGGCAATCACGAGCTTTACGCCGGGGGCGAGAAGATTCTCGACCTCATGCGGCGCGCCGGATTTCAAGTGCTGCGCGACGCCAGCGCCGAGCCCATCCCCGGCCTGGTGGTCAGCGGCGTGGACGACCCGGCCTTCCGGCACGGCAGGCAGGAGCACCATATGGTCGTGCAGATCGTCCTCGACGAACGTCCGGCGGGCGCAACCGTCTTGCTGTCGCATCGCCCGGTACAGTTTGAGCAGGCGGCGCGCGCGGGCGTGAAGTTGATGCTCTCCGGCCACACCCATGCCGGCCAGATCTGGCCGTTCCAGTATCTGACCCGCACCGCCTTTCGCCTCGTCGCCGGACGCTACGACCTCGACGGCATCAGCGTCATCGTGGGTCGCGGCACCGGCACCTGGGGTCCGCGCATGCGCCTGTGGAAGCGCAGTGAAATTGTGAAGATCACCTTGCGGTCGGAGCGACCACCTGCCGAAGTGGTTCCCGCGTAAGAATCAGCATTGATCTTCCCGCTGCCCCGTTCGCCGGCACCTGACCTAATTCGCTAAGCTAGCGTTCTGCCTCTCCAATCGCCTCGACGGCGTGTTACTTTGGGTTTGCTGTGCGTACATTACTGGTTCTTCTGTTTCTCCTCGTTGTGGTTGCGGCGGGACTGCTGCTGATCTTCTCGGCGACGCCCGTTGTAAGCGGATCTCAGGTATCCACCCTCGGTCAGGCCACGCCCATCGTCGTGCGCGTCAGCGCGCCTCACGGTGTCCGGCGCGTTACCGCCTGGGTTGAGCAGGGCGACGCGCGCTATCGCCTGGGCGAAGCCGTCGAACCCTCGCGGCGTTTCTTCTGGCAACGCCGCGTAGCCGACCGGAACTGGACCTTCAACGCCGGCACGGTCGCCGTTCCGCAATTGAAGGACGGCGCGGCCAGGTTGATCGTTGAGGCCACCTCCAACGACTTCAGCGCCCGGACGGCGCGTTGGGAGCGCCCGGTCACGGTGGTGACGCGTCCGCCCTCGATCAGTGTCGACTCCGACCAGCACTACCTCTATCTCGGCATGGCTGAGTTGGCCACCTTCAACCTCTCCGGCAGCTGGAGCGAAGCCGGCGTGCGCGTCGCCAACTACACCTTCCGCGCCTGGCCCATGCCCGACGGCAAGCCCGGCTTCTTCTCGCTGTTCGCCTATCCCTGGAATACGCCCGCCGGCACGACGCCGCTTGTCTACGCCTCTTACGGCGAGGGCAACCAGGTCACCGGCACCATGGCCTTCGAGTTCCCGAAGAAAGGCCAGCCGCGCTACACCGTGCACGACTTGCAGGTGGGCGAGCGTTTCCTGATGAAGGTAGTCAACGAGTTGGATCCGAACGGCTCGGGCGATCCGATCGCGCGCTTCGTCAAGGTCAACAACGACATGCGCCGCGCCAACAACCAGGCGCTCTACAACCTCCGTCTGAAGACGGAGCTGCGCCTTCTCTGGTCGCTGCCCTTTTTGCGGCAGTCACGCTCCAGCACCGAGGCGACCTTCGCCGACACGCGCAATTACATCTACCAAGGCAAGAAGATCGATCAGCAGGTGCATCTTGGCTACGATCTGGCTGTAACGGAACGCGTCGGGGTCGAAGCCTCCAACGACGGCCGCGTCGTCTACGCCGCGCCTCTCGGCATCTACGGCAACTGCATTGTGATCGATCACGGTTACAGCCTGCAGACCATCTACGGCCACATGAGCGAAATCGCCGTGCGCGAGGGAGACATGGTCAAGCGCGGACAGGTGATGGGCAAGAGCGGCATGACCGGCATGGCTGCCGGCGATCACATTCACTTCAGCATGCAGCTGGACGGCGTGCAGATCGATCCCAAGGAATGGTGGGACGCGCACTGGATTCAGGACCACGTCGCCCGCCGCATCCCGCTCGCCCGGTAACGGACCTGTATTTTTGGTGCCCCACCCTCGCGGAGCCCGAAGGGCGGAGCTAAGGTGGGGGTTTTGTTACGCTGCCTGTGCCCGTGCGCCCTCGCCCGCCCGAACCACGATCATCGCGCAATCGTCGTTGCGCTCTTGCGCTCCGCTAAAGACCCGCGCCGCCCCGATAATCGAGAACAACATCTCGCTGGCCGAAGCTGCCGGCTCGGTCCGCCGCGCTTCTTCGATAATCCGCTGCACGCCGAACTCCTCCATCGCGTCGTTGGTCGCCTCCAGCAGCCCATCGGAGCAGCCGATCAGCGTGTCGCCGCCGCGCAGCCAAACTGTCCCTGTCTCAAACCCGCCCTCGGCCAAGGCACCTAGCACGGTGCCGCCGCGGGACAGCGACTCGACCTCGCCCTCTGTGCGCAGCACCACCGGCGGAGGATGCCCAGCGTTCGAATAAACCACCTCGCCCGAAGCCACGTTCAACCGGGCCAGGAACAGGCTCGTCAGCGGCGTCGCCGCCGCCGTTCGCATCTGCCGGTTCACCGCCGCCAGGACTTCGCCCGGCGCACGCTGCGCCTGCGCGCAGTTTTCAATCAGTCCCATCAGGCGGGTGAACCAGATGCCTGCCGTCAGGCCCTTGCCCGAGATATCGCCGATCGCCAGCAGGATTTCGTCGCCACACTCGCAGATACTGAAGAAATCGCCTGACAGATACCGCACGGGAAAGATCTCTGCCGCCAGGTCAAATCCGCCGCGCCGCAGCCCGCGCGGACCGCACACCTTCCGTTGCAACTGCGCCGCCTCATACAGTTCGCGGTATACGTCGGCCAGTTCGGCGCGCACCGCCGCCAGTTGCTCTATGCCCGACTGGCGCTCGCGGCTCGCCAACGCGTTCGCGATCACCTGCGCCGCGTGCGCGCCATCCTGAATCCCGGCCTGCCTGCTCCTGCTCTGCATACCTCACCGCCGATCGTCACTTGCCTCAGCCAACGAACTTGTAGCCCACGCCATGCACGGTCAGGAAGTACTGCGGCTTCTCCGGGTCCGGCTCCAGTTTCTGCCGCAGGTGCAGCATGTGCGTGTCCACGGTTCGCGTGTTCGAAAACGCGTTGTAGCCCCAGACCTCTTTCAGCAACTGGTCGCGCGACAGCGTCTGGCCCTGGTGGCAGATGAAGTAGCGCAGCAGCTCAAATTCTGTCCCCGAAAGCTCCACCTTACTTTCACCACACGTAGCCCGGTGCGCACGCAGGTCAACCTCCACGCCGCCAAACGAATAACCGTCCAGTTGCCGCGGCAGCAGTTGCGCCCGCCGCAGCACCGCCTTTACCCGCGCCAGCAGTTCGCGGATCGAAAACGGCTTGGTCACGTAGTCATCGGCCCCCAGTTCGAGCCCAACGACCTTGTCCACCTCCTGCCCGCGCGCCGTCAGCATGATGATCGGCAGCGATGGCCGCTTCGCCTTCAGCTGCTTGCAAACCTCCAGCCCGCTCATGCGCGGCATCATGACGTCGAGCAGCACCAGGTCGGGTGATTCCGCCAGCGCCTTCTCCAGCCCTTGCACCCCGTCGCTGGCCGTAATCACCTGGTAGCCTTCGTACTCGAAGTTATCGCGCAGCCCGGCCATCATGTTCGCCTCGTCCTCTACGATCAGGATCTTCAGCGTGCTCGCGGCTCCGGCCTGTTCGCGCTGCGTGCGCGCCGCTCCGGCGTTGCCGGCGATTCCCTTGCTTGGCGAGTTCGTGCTCATCAGGCTCCCCCCGCAGCAGCGGATTTCTGACTGTCGACCGGCAGGCAGATGGTGAACTTGCTGCCGTTGCCCGGCGAACTGTCGACGGTCACCTGGCCGCCATGCGCCTCCACGACGTGCTTCACCAATGATAGGCCCAGCCCGCTTCCCTTCGTGTTGTGCACCAGCGGATCCGAGGCGCGATAGAACTTCTCGAAGATTCTCTGATGCTCCACGCCGGGGATGCCGATCCCATGATCGATCACATCCAGGTGGACCGTCCCGTTCACGCGGTGCACGTTCACCCGCAGGAATTTCTCTCCCGGAGAATACTTCACCGCATTGTTCACCAGGTTGAGCAGCGAACGCGCAATAGCCTCGCGGTCCACGTTCACTGGCGGCAGGCCCGGCTCGATCTTCTCCTCGAAGTTGAAGCCCTGCTGCTCGACCTCGTAGCGATAGGAGTCCAGCGTCGTGCGCACCAGTTCATCGAGATCGGTCTGGCGGAAATCGTACTCCTTCCGCCCCGCCTCGATCCGCGAGAAATCCAGGATGTTGTTGATCAGCGCCGTCAGCCGCTCGCTCTCCTTGCGGATGATCGCGTAGTAGCTCCGCTGTTTTTCCTCCGAAACGACCCGCCCCAGTTCAAGCGTCTCCGCATACAGGCGAATCGACGCCAGCGGCGTGCGCAGCTCGTGCGACACGTTGCTGACGAAATCGGACTTCAGCTTGGCCAGCGCCACTTCGCGCTTCACGTTGCGATACGTGAGCAGAATGCCGGCGGCCATCAGCAGCGACAAGCCCCCCAGTACGGCATAGTTGGTACGCAGGAAGCGGTCGCTCATCGCCGCGATCGACGTGCCGCGATACTTGATGCCGAGCGAGAGGCCGGGCAGCGAATCGAGAACGCGCTGCACCTCCGGCTTCCCGCCGTCGTAATTGGAACTCACGGCAATCGGGTCGGCGTCGTAGGCCCGCGCGTAGAGCATCATGGCCGCGCCCTGCTGCTGCGAGTTCGGCACGGGATTCTCCGGGCAGTCGGCCAGGTAGTCCAGGGTTTTGGGAAAGAACTGATCCCGCAGATACTCCGCGTCAAACGCTATGCCCGCAATCGCCAGGTGGTTCTTCTGCGCGCCCGGCGGCAAAAAGACCGGCATCGAGATGAACAGCTTCTTGGGACCGCGGTCGGTGAAGCCGTAGTCAAACAGCACCGGGTGGCCTTCTTTGGCCTGCTTGTCCCACATCCGCTTGATGATCTCTTCGCCTTGCACCGGCAGCCACGCCCCCATTGTCTTGGACAGCGACTCGCTCTCGGAGCGGAAGTCCGGCTCCCCCATGCGGCTCGCGCGAGAAAGCAGCAACAGTCCCGTCTGCTGGTCGTAGTAGAAGGCATGCGCGATATTCGGGTGCCGGTCCAGCACGCGCTGCAGCGTCTCCCGGCTCATGCCGCGCGGCGAGAAGTCCTGCCGCGCCGCGTCCACCATGTCGTACATGCTGGCCGCCATCTGCTTTTCCGAGATCGCCAGCATCTGCTGGAACTGCCGCTGCATCGACGCTTCCACCGCGTGGTCCCGCTGCAGCGACTTCAACTGCACCGTGCTGAACACGATCAGCGCCAGCGCCGGCAGGACGATGGCCAACGCCAGTATCACGAGCCGCGAACCTTTTTTGCGAACCGGTTTTCGTTCCATCTCGCCGCTCCCGTCCCACATTTCGATTTCCAGCTTACCGTCGGCGCGCACTTCATGTGCCAAGCCAATGTAATCAATCGTCAAAAGTTGTCAAAGGGGGTGGCGGACCGGAGGCAGGTAGCGGAAACGGACTCCTCTTTCTCAGGCTGCCGGCATTTCGCTGCGCCGCCCTTCCAAGCAAAACCCCTCGCGCCATAATCGCCGGCCCGAGGGGTCTGGTTCGTACGCAGTACCGTTCGGTTGCTACCCTCCGCTCGGGCCGTTGTGGCAGTCATAGCAGCCGATCATCGCTCCAGCCGCAAAGGCCTTGTTGTTGAGCGTGCGCGCCGCTTTCACCTGCGACAACACCGTACCGCGGAAGTTAGAGCCATGGCAGTATGCACACCCGGCCGTGCCGCTGCGCGCATAGGAGCGGTGCGCGCTGACCCATCCTTGCCCCACCGGATGCATATTGTGCGGGCCACCCGTGGCGCCCGCGGGCGTGCTCGTGTGGCAGACCGTACACTCCCGCAGCACACCCTGGTAGGTCTGGATATTGGCCGTATACACGTTGTCATTCGGCTGCGACGTGGGGAACTCCGCATGGGGCGCGCCATGGCAGGCTCCGCAGTGCAGCGAGCCGTGCCCGGTGCTGAAGCGGAACAGACTCGTGCCCGCCGCCGGCACGTTTGCCGTCGTCGCAAAGGTCGCATCCGTCGTCGTCCGGTACGCGCCCGGCGAGGCAAACGTCGTGGCGTATCGCGTCGAACTGTTGTGACACATCTGGCAGTTCGGCTCGTCCAGCCAGCCCTTGCGCCCCGGCGTCCCCACCGCGCTCAGGTTGCCGTGGCAATTGAAGCAGGCGATGCCCGCCATCGCCCCCCGCTGGCACTGCGTCTGCACTCCCGGATGGCACAGGTAGCATGATCCGTTCGGTGTCGTCGCGTTGTCCAGCGTCTTGCCCGTGGCCGTATTCAGCACGCCCGCGTGCATCGAGTGCATCGCCTCGGTAACCGGCTTGATGCCGGCAAGACCCGTCCCAGCCAGTGCGTTAGTCGCGTGGCAGGCGGCACACAGGATGGGAGTTCCGGTTTTCGCTGTCTGGTAGAGCGATGCCTGGTAGGTGTAGCCCTTGGCCGCCAGCGCCGGCAGATAGCCGCTGATATTATGCTCGTCATCGTGCCGCTTCAGGATGTTGAAGCGCGTGTCCTTGTTAGGATCGGCGTTGTTCTCCCAGCCCGCCGCCGGTTGCGCTGAGACGTTGGAACCCGATGCGTGGCAGGTGTTGCAGCTGATCTGGTCGCTCACGGCCAGCACAATGCGCGCCTCGGCCAGCAGATTCCCCTGCCCATCGCGCGCCACCAGCCGCGCCATCGGGTAGGCATTGCGCGTTCCGGTGTCGCTGTACGGCACCGTCGGAATCCCGACCGCCTCCCACCATCCCAGTCCGGCGTTGTAGCTCAGCGGATGCGGCGTCGCGCTTTGCACGGCGTTCCCGGCCAGGCCCACGTCCGCCGCTGGACTCGCCAGGAATAGCGCGCTCACGTATGACCAGAAATTCGTCTTGGTGGCGCTGCGGGTGTTGATCGAACCGTTGGCGTCGGCCACCGCTTCATAGGTGATCGTCACGCCCGAGGACACCACCTGCGGCGGTTCAGCCTGCTTTACCAGTTGCGCGTGCACGGTGTTATAGGGTGGCAGAATCGACATCACCGAGTAATCCGCGCCGTCCATGCAATGCATTCCCAGTTCGCTCCAAGCCAGCAGCGTGTAGCCGCCCGAGGCCGCCGGGCCCGGCGTCACGGTAGTCCCGGTGGAAGAGCCGCCCTCCGAGCCGCCCCCGCAGCCCGCCATTGCCAATGCGCACACCAACGACACCGATACCATAAGACGCCTTAGCATTTACCACCTCGTATAAATGGAGTGAGCGTTCCCGCAACTGAGACAGGCTATAAGTATGAAGATGTGAATGGAGTGCTTCCGGTAGTACGCTCGGCGGCTCATGTTCAGCAGGGATTCCCGTTGTGGAATTGCAACGGGCGAACCTCCCACGCCAGTCGTTACGACAGGATGCGCTCGAACTGATACCCGGCCTCGGTCAGCGCCGCGATCAACTCTTCCACGTGCTCCGAGCCGCGCGTCTCCATCGTCAATTCGATGGCCGTGTCGCCCAGGTCCACGCCAAAGTTGCGGTCGTAGGAAGTCTCCACGATGTTCGCACGCAGGCCTGCCAGCAGCCCCGTCAGCCGGTGCAGTGCGCCGGGATAGTCGGGCAGGTGAATGCGCAGCCGGATCAGGCGTCCATCTTTCGCCAGACCGCGCTCGATGATGCGCGACAGGATCGTCACGTCCAGGTTTCCGCCGGTCACGATCGCCGCGACTTTCTGCCCCTTGCAGCTGGTCTTCCGGTGCAGCAGCGCCGCTACGGCAGCGGCCCCGGCGCCTTCGGCCAGCATCTTCTCCCGCTCCAGCAGCAACAGGATGGCGCTGGCAATCTCTTCTTCTTCCACCGTCACGATCTCGTCGACATACTTCTCAACCATCGGATAGGTACGGTCTCCGGCCCGGCGCACCGCAATACCGTCGGCCAGCGTCGAGCCGACCGGCAGCGTTATCGGCCCCTTGTTCTCAATCGCCGCCTTCATCGAAGGCAGGCGCGCGCTCTGCACTCCGATCACGCGAATGCGCGGGTTGATCTCCTTCAGCGCGCAACCCAGTCCGGCGATCAGCCCGCCGCCGCCGATGGACACAATGACCGCGTCAACATCCGGCATCTGCCGCAGCAGTTCCAACCCCAGCGTGCCCTGGCCGGCAATCACCGCGTCGTCATCGAAGGCGTGCACGAACGTCAGTCCCAGTTCGACCGAGCGCCGCCGCGCTTCGTCGCACGATTCGTCATAGTTGGCGCCGTGCAGGATCACGTTGCCGCCGAAGCGCTTCGTCGCCATCACCTTATTGAGGGGCGTCGTCACCGGCATCACGATCTGCGCCATCAGCCCGCGTTTGCTGGCGTGGTAGCTCACTGCCTGCGCGTGGTTTCCGGCCGAAGCCGCGATCAGCCCGCGCTCCCGCTCTTCCGGCGTCAGCGTCAGAATCTTGTTCAGTGCGCCGCGTTCCTTGTACGCTCCCGTCATCTGCAGGTTTTCCAGCTTCAGGTAAACCTGGTTGCCCGACAGTTGCGAAAAGGTCTCCGAACGCGAGCACGGCGATACCATGATCGCGTCGCGAATCCGCTCGTGGGCCCGGCGGATGTCGTCAAGCGTGACCATCTTCTGCGTCGCTGCGGCTGGCACTGACATAGGATTCCCCGCGGGGTTGCGTTCTCCCCGTTTCTTAAGACACCACCACCGGCTTGGGCGCGTCCTGCGCCTGAGCCGGTTTGGCCTGCATTGGATTCTGATGCACCGCCAGCGTGCGCACCCGGAAGGGGATGCCCAGCGACTCGTACGAGCGCGACAGCACGCGCTCCACCTTGTCGAAATTGCGCTCCGCAAAGGCCACGATCGAAGGCCCGGCACCGCTCAGGCAAACGCCCAGCAGGTCCGGATGCTCCAGGTTGATCGCCTTCTCCAGCCCGGGAACGATGGCCTGCCGATACGGCTGATGCAAGCGGTCGCCCAGCGCCTCACGCAGCAGGTGGAACTGCCCGCTCTGCACCGCCTGGAACAGCAGCACCATGCGCTGCAAATTGAACACTGCGTCTTCGCGCGCGATCTTCGTCGGCAGGATGCCGCGCGCCACCGTCGTGTTTTGCTTCAGCGCCGCCAGCGGCGTCAGCACCACGAATTGCAACTGCTCCGGCCAGCGGAAGCAGACGGCGATCACGGAATTATCCGGCAACTGGCAGCTGCCGGTCATGCCGCCGAATAGGGCTGCCGCGGCGTTGTCGGGATGCCCTTCGAGCGCACAGGCTGCATTGAGCAAGCCCTGCGAAGGCAGTGGCCCCATCACCGCTTCATACAGCCTCAGCCCGGCCACCGTCGCCGCCGCGCTCGATCCCAACCCGCTCTTGAACGGGATGTCGGTCGTGACTTCCAAGTCCATCGACGGAAAATCGGTATCGCGCTGCCGCGCCAAAAACCGGAAGGCGCGCTCGATGTAGTTCTCGCCATCCAGCTTCGCGTCCAGAAAGTCGAAGCGCAACCGCCGCATCCCATCCGAATGAACCCGCCGGATGCGCACGCGCGTATACAACTGCACGGCCACCGCGAGGGTGTCGAAGCCCGGACCGAGATTGGCTATAGACGCCGGGACCGCAATCTCTTTGCCTTCAATCCGTGCGTCCATCGGTGGTTGCATGTCTGTCCGCCTCTTCCTTATTTAGTGAGCGCTTGCATCGGCCGCACCACTCGCCGCGTACTGGTGCCGCTGGATGATGTAGGCCGGGTCCTTCAACACGTGCCCGGTCAGGATGGCCACCACGGTCGCATCCGGCTCAATACGATGCTCCGCCACCAGCTTACGCAGTCCCGCCAGCGTGGTTGCGGATGCGGGCTCGCAGCCGACGCCGTCGCGCCCGATCATCTCCTTGGCGTCGCCGATTTCCTCGTCGGTCACGTCGAGCACCATGCCCTGCGTAAACTTCAGCCCCCGCATCGCCTTCTTCCACGACTTCGGATTGCCGATGCGAATCGCCGTCGCCACCGTCTCCGGATTCTCCACCGGCACCAGTTCGCTCCCGCCTTTGCGCCATAGCTCGGCCAGCGGATTCGCTCCCGCCGCCTGTACCACCACGAGCTTCGGGACCTTGTCGATCAGCCCGTGCGCCTTCAGTTCTTCCAGCGCCTTGCCGAACGCGGAACTGTTGCCCAGGTTCCCGCCCGGACACACGATGTAATCCGGCGGCTGCCAGTCGAGCTGCGTCATCAGCTCGAAGATCACCGTCTTCTGGCCTTCGATCCGGAACGGGTTGATCGAATTCAGAAAATAAACTTCGCGGTCGCCTCCGGCCAGCATCGTCTCCAGGGCATCGTCGAAGCTGCCGGGAATCTCCACCAGTTCGGCGCCGTAGTCGATCGACTGCGCCACCTTGGCCAGCGACACCATGCCTTTCGGCAGATAGACGCGCGCCTTGATTCCCGCCCGCGCCGCATAAGCCGCCATCGAGGCCGACGTGTTGCCGGTCGAAGCGCAGGCCACCACTTCCGCGCCTGCAGCCAAGGCTTCGGTGACTCCCGTCGTCATCCCCAGGTCTTTGAAGCAGGCCGTGGGATTCCAGCCCAGGTGCTTGTAGCGCAGGTTGCGCAGTCCCGCCCACTCGGCGCTGCGTTGTGCCTGCACCAGGGGACAGTTGCCCTCGCCCATCGTCACCACACGCTCGTAGCCCGCGGGCAGAAATTCGCGGAACCGCCACACGCCGCTCAGGTCGCGCGGATCGTTCGACATCCTCCGCTCGCGCCACAGAGCCTTCAATTCGTCGGGCGACTGCTTCACCTCGACCACGATTTCCAGCAGGTCGCCACACTTTTCGCAGGCCAGTATGCGCTGGTGCAGGTCGTAGGTGGCGCCGCATTGAATACACCGAATGTGCATGATCGAAAGACTCTCTTCCCTTAGGTCAGCATTGGCAGCACGACCGGCCGCTCCACGTTGTAGTCGAGCGCCGCAATCTCGTCAATCGCCTTGCCCAGCGCCGCCGCGCTGCAGGCTTCCAGGGTGATGACAAACGGCAGCCGGCTCTTCGGATAGCCCGGGGCGTTCTGCTGTACCGAGTCGATGTTGATCGCGTGCTTGCCCAGGATCGTCGCCAGCTCGGCGATGATGCCCGGCCGGTCGTTGACCGTGAAGCGCACGTAGTGCATGTCGCTGAAGTCGGCGCTGACTTTGCGCGCCACCACAGGCACCTGCGCATAGGCCGCTGCCACGTTGCGGTTGCCGCTGACGATCGCCAGCAGGTCGCTTACCACCGCCACCGCCGTTGGATTGCCGCCCGCGCCGTGTCCGCTGAAGACCGTTTCGCCGCCATACTCGCCGGTCGCCAGCACCATGTTGCGGCCGCCTGAAACCCGCGCCAGCGGCGAATCCAGCGGCACCAGCGACGGCGTCACCGACGCGTACAGCGTCTTGCCGTGCACCTCGGCGCGCGAAATCTGCCGGATGGTGTATCTCAACTGGCGGGCGTACATGAAGTCCACCGTGTCGATCACGCGGATCGAGCGGCACTGGATCGCGTCCACCCTGGCCGCCGTCGCCAGGCCCACGCGGGCCAGGATCGCCAGCTTCGCACGCGCGTCGTAGCCTTCCAGGTCGTCGGTCGGATCGGCCTCGGCAAATCCCGCTTCCTGCGCGCCTTTCAGCGCGGCCTCAAACGAGATGCCCTCGTTCTCCACCTTGTTCAAGATGTAGTTGCAGGTGCCGTTCATGATGCCGCGCACCTTATACAGATGATCGCCCGCCAGGCCTTCCTGCAATCCCGACAGCACCGGAATGCCTCCGGCCACCGAGGCGCCGAAATACAGGTGCTGTCCCTTGGCCCGCGCCAGGTCGAGCAGCTCGTTGCCGTGGTGCGCGATCAACTGCTTGTTGGCCGTCACCACCGACTTGCCGGACTCCAGCGCGTTACGCACCCATTGCTCGGCCGGCTCCAGCCCGCCCACCACTTCCACCACGATATCGGCATCGGAGTTCAAGATCTCGCTTGCGTCTTCGGTCCAGCGCACATCCGGCGCCAGCCACGACACCTTGCGGCGCTCGCGGTTGCGGTTACAGATCGCGGTCAGGTGCAGGCTCGACAGCTTCCGCTCGCTCAGGATTTTCGCCACCGAGCGGCCCACGGTTCCGAAGCCGATCAATCCGACTTTGAACACCTTGGCTGCCGGCTCCAGCGCTGCCGCCGTGGCCGAAGGGTTCGACGATACAAACGGCGAGCCGGCGGCACGCCGAGGATCAGGTATCTCTTGCATAAGGGCAGCTCTCAGTTTCTCAGTTCAATCTTGCAGCGGTGCCGCCGACTCCGCGCCGGTGCCCCACATCTGCCTGCCTTTGGCAGATGTAGGGTCCCGCGACACCACATTACTGTTAGCCCTGCATGTCCGGACGCACGTTCACCGGATTCAGGAACGGCATCATCTCGCGCAGCTTCGCGCCTACACGTTCCAGCAGCTGGTCCTGCTCCTTGGCGCGCGTGGCCTTGAAGTCGGGCCGGCCGCACTCGTTCTCGGCGATCCACTTCTTGGCGAAGGTGCCGTCCTGGATTTCCGTCAGCAGCTTCTTCATCTCCGCCCGCACGTTGTCGTTGATAATGCGCGGACCGGCGATGTAGTCGCCGTGTTCGGCCGTGTCGCTCACCGAGTAGCGCATGAAGTTCAAGCCGCCGCGGTACATCAGGTCCACGATCAGCTTCAGCTCGTGCAGGCACTCGAAGTAGGCGATCTCGGGTTGGTAGCCCGCATCCACCAGTGTCTGGAAGCCGGCCTTCACCAGCGCGCTGGCGCCGCCGCACAGCACGGCCTGCTCGCCGAACAAGTCGGTCTCGGTCTCTTCGGTAAAGGTCGTTTCGATCACGCCCGCGCGCGTGCCGCCGACGCCCTTGGCGTACGACATGGTCAGCGCCCGCGCGTTGCCGGTTGCATCCTGGTGAATCGCCAGCAGGCAGGGCGTGCCGCCGCCCTCGGTGAAGACCTCGCGCACGCGATGACCTGGCGCCTTCGGCGCGATCATCGTCACGTCAACATCCTTCGGCGGAACGATGGTGCCGTAGCGGATGTTGAAGCCGTGGGCGAACATCAGCATCTTGCCCGCCGTCAGCCCCGGCTCGATGAACTGCTTGTAGACCGCCGCCTGCGTCGTGTCGGGCGTCAGCACCATGATCACGTCGGCCCACTTCACCGCGTCGGCGATGCTCATCACCGTCAGGCCCGCCTGCTTCGCCTTTTCATGCGAACGGCTGTTGGCGGCCAGTCCGACGCGCACATCCACGCCGCTGTCCTTGAGGTTGAGGGAGTGGGCGTGGCCTTGCGAGCCGTAGCCGATTACCGCCACCTTCTTCGCCTGGATCAGGCTGAGGTCGGCGTCTTTGTCGTAAAACATCTTTGCCATTGAGCAATCTCCTGAGTGAATTCCTAGTCGCCGGCCAATAACCGCCGGCGATCTGAATTTGAAAGTCCCTAATTCTCGTAAGCGGCGGCGCTATCGGCGTCCCACTCCGTCAACCCGGGGCGCGCTTCGGCCTGGAACTGCGGCACCTGCGAACCGCGCGACATTGCCACGCGTCCGGTCCGCGCCATCTCCAGCACGCCGTAAGGCTTGAGCACCTCCAGCAAACTGTCGATCTTTTCTTCGCTGCCGGTCACTTCAATAATGAGTGAATCCGGCGCGAGGTCCACCACCCGCCCGCGGAAGGTGGACGCAATCTGCATCAGCCCGGTGCGCGAGTCGTGATCGGCCTTCACCTTGATCATCGCCAGATCGCGCGTAACAATCGGGCACGCCGTCACGTCCTCGACGTACAGCACATTGACCAGTTTATAGAGGAGCGCCTCGATGCGGAGCGCCGTGTTCTCGTCGGCCTCCAGCGAGATCGTCATGCGCGTCACCCCGGGACGCTCGGTGTGGCCGGCCGTCAGCGATTCAATGTTAAATGCCCGCCGCCGAAACAGCGAGGCCACCCGGTTCAGCACGCCCGGCTTGTTTTCCACGTAAACGACGAATGTATGCAGCATAAGTCAGTTCCCGTCCTCTTCGTCCCTACTTCTCCTGCTCCGCGGTCTCGGCCGCTTCCTGCCGCGGACGCCGGATCATCTGGTCCAGCCGCGCTCCGGCCGGCACCATGGGGTACACCGAGTCTTCCTTCTCGACCTTGAAATTGATCAGGCATGGGCCCTTGTGCGCCCGCGCCGCACGCACCGCCGTCACCACATCCGGACGCTTGTCGGCCATGATCCCGCGGATACCGTGCGCTTCGGCCAGCTTCACGAAGTCGGGGCTCTTCAGCGGCGTAGCGTTGTAGCGCCCGTTATAAAAGAACTCCTGCCACTGCCGCACCATGCCGAGATAGCCGTTGTTGATGACCGCGATCTTGACGTCCAGTTCTTCCTGCGCCAGCGTCGCCAGCTCGCAGCTCGTCATCTGGAAGCCGCCGTCGCCGACCACCACCCATACCTCGGACTCGGGCCGCGCGAACTTCGCTCCAATAGCCGCCGGCAGCGAGAATCCCATCGTCCCCAGCCCGCCCGACGTTATCAGGGAACGCGGCTCGGAGTGGTGGTAGTACTGCGCCTCCCACATCTGGTGCTGACCCACGTCGCTTACCACTACCGCCTTGCCGTCCGTCTCTTTCCACAGGTCGTGGATCACGTGCGCAGCGTAGAGCTTGCCCATGTCCGGCAGATTGCGGATGTCGCGCACCGCGGCGTCGCCCTTCAGCTCATTGATATAGGTCAGCCACTCGGTGTGCTCGCGCTTCTCCACCCGGGGCAGCATGGCATCGACCACCTTGCGCAGGTCGCTGATCAGCGCCACATCGACCTTGATGATCTTGTTGACCTCGGCGCGATCCACCTCTACATGGATCTTCTTCGCATTCGGCGCGTAGTTCGCCGCGTCGCCAATCACCCGGTCGTCGAACCGCATGCCCAGCGCCAGCAGCAGGTCGGCCCCGTGGATCGCATGGTTCACCCAGGCCTCGCCGTGCATGCCCATCATGCCGAGATTCAGCGGATGAAACGCCGGCACGCAGCCCAGTCCCAGCAGCGTCAGCGCCATCGGAATCTGCGCGCGCTCGGCCAGCTCCTGCACCTGCCGCGACGCGCCCGACATGATGATGCCGTGTCCCGCCAAGATCACCGGGCGCTCGGCCTTGTTCAACAGCTCGACCGCGCGCTCCAGCTCCTTCATGTCCAGCCGCATTGGCGGACGATATCCCGGCAACTGCGGCGTACACTCGTCCCAGTTGAAGTCGGCGCTCGCTGCCTGCGCGTCCTTGGTGATGTCCACCAGCACCGGGCCGGGGCGCCCCGACCGCGCGATCAGGAAAGCCTCGCGGATCGCCCGTCCGATGTCTTCCGCCCGCGTCACCATCACGTTGTGCTTGGTGATGGGCAGCGTCACACCGGTGATATCAATCTCCTGAAAGTAGTCGGTGACGACGGCCCAGGCGGGGACCTGGCCGGTGATGCATACGATGGGCGAGGAGTCCATCATCGCCGTGGCGATGCCGGTCACCAGGTTCGTCGCCCCCGGTCCCGAGGTCGCCACCGCTACGCCCACCTTGCCGCTGGCGCGTGCATAGCCGTCGGCCATGTGCGCCGCGCCCTGCTCGTGCCGCACCAGGGTGTGGTGGATCTGGGGATATTTCCAGATCGCGTCGTAGGCGGGCAGAATCGTGCCGCCCGGATATCCGAACACATGGGTAACGCCCGAACAAACCAGCGATTCCCAGATGATCTCAGCGCCTGTCAGTCGTTTCGAGGTCATAAACAATCCAACGCCCGTGCTGTTTTCCGGCGATGCTCGCCGCCGGTCTTACTTCCTGCCGTTGCCTGTTGACACCAACTCCTGCCGCTCGCCACCGCTCACCAGCGGCGCAATGCCCGCCGATGCCCGGCTGGCCACATCAGCCTGCCGCGGCTGCGGCGCCCGGTTGCGGCGCGAGAAGAGCAGCTTGTGCAGCTGATCCACCGCGTAGGCCGCGTCCTTCTCTTCAATCACAAAGCCGATGTTGATTTCCGATGCGCCCTGCGACACCATGCGCACGTTCACGTCGGCAATCGCGCCAAACACGCGCGTCAGCATTCCGGGCGTGCCGCGCAGGTTCTCGCCGATCACGGCCACGATCGCCTTGCCCGGCTCGGCTTCGGCCTCGCTGAACTGCCGCAGGTCGGCCAGCAACTCCTCGATGTTCAGCTTCGCCTCCACCGTGAGCGACACGCTCACCTCCGAGGTCGAAACCAGCTCCACCGGAATCTGGTGCCGCTTGAACACCGAGAACACATCGTGCAGGAAGGCGTGCGCTTCCAGCATGCGCGCCGCCACCACGTTCACGATGGTGATGTTCTTCTTCACCGCGATCGCCGTGAAGCGCGTCGCGGGCCGCGCCGCACGGGCCTTCACGCAGGTTCCCTGGTTGCGCGGATTGCGCGAGTTCAGCACGTAGACCGGGATGTTCTCTTCCATCGCCGGAATCATCGTCGCCGGATGCAGCACCTTGGCCCCGAAGTAGGCCATCTCGGCCGCTTCATCGAAGCTGATCTCGGCCAGCCGCCGCGCATCCGGGCACAGCCGCGGGTCGGTCGTCTTGATGCCGTCCACGTCCGTCCAGATCTCAATCCGCTCGGCGCCCAGCGCCGCGCCCACGATGGCCGCCGAAAAATCCGAGCCGCCGCGTCCGATCGTGGTCGTTGTTCCTTCGCGCGTCGCGCCGATGAAGCCGCCCATCACCGGCACCTCGCCTGCTTCCAGCAGAGGGCGCAACCGCTCCACCATCTTGTAGTTGGTCTCGTCGAACTGCGGCACCGCGTGCGTGAACTGGTTGTCCGTCACCAGCACCTCGCGCGAATCCACCAGCACGCCCTTCAAACCCTTCGCCTGAAATGCCGCCGCTACCACGCGGCTCGAAAGCAGCTCGCCGAACGACATCACATAGTCGGTCGTGCGCGGCGAAAGCTCGTGCAGCGCCGCAATCCCGCGCAGCAGGTCTTCGAGCGAGTTGAAGCTCTGGTCGAGCGCGGCGTACAGTTCGTTGTCGCCCCGGCCGAGCAACTTGCGCGCCGTCTGCTGATGGCGCTCGCGCATCGCCTTTGCCAGGCTGAGCGCCGAATCCAGATCGCCGGCCGCCGCCGCGTTGGCCATGGTGTGCAACTGGTCGGTCACGCGAGCCAGAGCGCTCACGACTACGACCGGACGTTGCGCCGCCCGCCCCCGCACAATTGCCGCCACGCGGCTGATAGCCTTGGCATCCTCCACCGAGGTGCCGCCGAACTTCATTACGATCATCTTGCTTCGCCCCTCCCTCGGGGGCCTGACGCAAAAAACAAAACCCACCTGGCCGGTTTCCGGCGGTGGGTCACTTGAGTTTCGGGTTTGCCGTCTCAGTCGACCCAGGACGCCGGAGTCAGGCTGGTAATTCGAATTACCTCGCCCGCGCCTGTGCGCACTCCGACTGTGATCGGCACCAGTTCGGATCGCGTCTTGGTCGTCGTCTGAGCCATGAGAGTTTTCACACGTTAGCTGCTCGGGGCCGTGACTGTCAATGAGTATAACTTATTCTGCTGGGGCGATTAAGTTGGCTTATATGTGCACCATAAATGGTGCTAACGCTTGAAAACCAGCTCCCGGGCCCTCTGAGTGGCCTTCACCACGGCCTTAATCAGCGTTACGCGCAGTTTGCCTTCTTCCAGTTCCATGATGCCGTCCACCGTGCATCCGGCCGGGGTGGTGACCGCATCTTTGAGCAGCGCCGGGTGCGAACCGGTCTCGAGCACCATCATCGCCGAACCCATCGTCGTCTGTGCCGCCAGCAGGGTTGCCAGGTCGCGCGGCAGGCCAACCTTGACGCCCGCCTCGGCCAGCGCCTCCACCACGATATAAATGTAGGCCGGTCCGCTGCCCGACAATCCCGTGACCGCATCCATGTTGCTCTCGTCGACCACGGCGGTGCGTCCCACGCGGTTGAACAACTCCACGGCGATGGCGATGTGCTCGTCGTGCGCAAACTGGCCTTTGGTCAACGCCGTGATGCCCTGGCGGACCGCCGCCGGTGTGTTCGGCATGGCGCGAATGACCGGGTTGTCGCTTCCGATAGCCTTCTCAATCAGTGCCGTCGGCATGCCGGCGGCAATCGAGATAAACAACTGCCCCGGATGGATCACCGGCCGCAATGCTTCCAGCACCGCCGACAGTTGGTGCGGCTTCACGCAGCACAGCACCACGTCGGCACCCTTGACTGCCTCGTTGTTATGGGTCGTTACCGTGATCGCCGGAAGCTCACGGCGGACGGCGACGGCCTCTTCTTCAAACAGCACGGTGGCCCGGGTCTTGGCCGGGTCCAGCAGGCCACCCTCCAGCAGCGCGCGCAGCAGGATGCCACCCATCTTCCCCGCGCCCAGAACGGCCACCGTCTTGCCGGCCAGTGCTCGCGAAGTGGTTGTTACGGTTGCGGTTGACATTGTCTGCGTACTACTCCTTCCCCGGTTGCTCCAACCAAGGTATCATTAGCTATCGGGTTGATGCCTCCAGTCATTCTCTTGCAGATTCTTTAACTTACAGCAATCAAAAAACCGATTGTTACCAATCGAAAGTCTGGGTTTTACAGTCCTACCCCAAAAAAGGTAAAAAAGAGTGACGAACTCCGGTCTCCGCTCGCGCTCTGCCCGTCGTTCGGGAGACCCCTATCTAACCGGGAAGTGAGTCCATGAAGAATCATAATTCTGAGGAGGGAGGCCAGTGTTACCGCACGCCTGTGGGCTTGCCTGAACCTCAGGGCCTTTATCATCCCTCCACTGAGCACGACGCCTGCGGTATCGGCTTCGTGGCCAGCATCCGCGGCCACCGTTCTCATGAAATCATTCTGAAGGGCATCGAAGTCCTTGTTAATTTGACCCATCGCGGCGCTACCGGCTGCGATCCGGAAACCGGCGACGGCGCCGGCGTCCTGATTCAGATTCCGCACGAATTCTTCGCCCGCGAATGCGCCAGCCTCGGCTTCACCCTGCCGGCCCGCGGCGAATACGGCGTCGGCATGACCTTTTTCCCGGTGGAAAAGCAGGCCCGCCTGAGCTGTGAAGCAATTCTGGAGCGCACCATCGTCGACGAGGGCCTGAGCGTCCTCGGATGGCGCGACACTCCTGTGGACGACCGTGCCATCGGGCGCATCGCCCGCGCCTCGCGTCCTTACATCCAGCAGGTCTTCGTCGGCAAGCCGGCCGCCATGAGCGCCGATGCCTTCGAGCGCAAGCTTTACGTCGTGCGCAAGCTCGCCGAAACCGAGATCGCCGCCAGCGACATCGATCACAAGCACTTCTTTTATGTTTCGTCGCTCTCGGCCCGCACCATCGTATACAAGGGCCTGTTGCTGGCGCCGCAGATCAGCAACTTCTACGCTGACCTTTCCGACCCGCTGGCCGTCAGCGCGCTGTGCCTCGTGCACCAGCGCTTCTCGACCAACACCTTCCCCAGTTGGCCGCTGGCGCATCCCTATCGCTACATCGCCCACAACGGCGAAATCAACACGCTGAAGGGCAACGTCAACTGGATGCATGCCCGCCAGTCGGTCCTCGCCTCTGAGCTCTTCGGCGACGACATCAAGAAGCTGTTCCCGGTCATCCAGCCCGGCGGCAGCGACTCCGCCAACTTCGACAACGCACTGGAGTTGCTCTTCCAGTCCGGCCGCTCGCTGCCTCACGCGATGGCCATGCTGATTCCGGAAGCCTGGGCGGGCAATCCGCACATGCAGGATGAGAAGCGCGCCTTCTACGAGTACCACGCTTCCCTGATGGAGCCGTGGGACGGCCCGGCCGCCATCGCCTTCACCGATGGCCGCATGATCGGCGCCACCCTCGACCGTAACGGCCTGCGCCCGGCCCGCTACCTCATCACCAAGGACGACCTCGTCGTCATGGCCTCCGAGGCCGGCGTGCTGCCCTTCGCCCCGGAAGACATCAAGCTCAAGGGACGTCTGCAACCGGGCAAGATGTTCCTCGTCGACACCGTCGAAGGCCGCATCATCAGCGACAAGGAAATCAAGAAGCGGCTCAGCTCCCGCCAGCCTTACGGGCAGTGGATCGCCGACAGCCAGATCAAGCTGGAACACCTGCCTGAGCCTTCGCGCGTCATCGGCTCCGACCAGGAGAGCATCGTCTGCCGCCAGCGCGCCTTCGGCTACACGGACGAAGACCTGCGGATGATCATGACCCCCATGGCTGCCAACGGCGAAGAGCCGATCGGCTCCATGGGCAACGACGTCCCGCTGGCCTGCCTGAGCGATCGCCCGCAGTCGCTGTTCAGCTACTTCAAGCAGCTCTTCGCGCAGGTCACCAATCCTCCGATCGACCCCATCCGCGAAGAGATGGTGATGTCGCTGACCAGCTACATCGGCACCGAGCGCAACATCCTGCAGGAGACCGCGCAAAACTGCCACACGATGAAGCTCGAGCAGCCCATCCTCACCAACCGCGACCTCGAAAAGCTGCGGCGCGTCTCGCAGGGCGACTTCCTGGCTACCACGCTGCCTACGCTCTTCCACTCCGCTGAAGGCGACGATCAGTTGCAGCGCGCGCTCGACGCCCTCTGCCGCCGCGCCTCGCTGGCCATTAAGAGCGGCTACACGCTGCTGATCCTGTCCGACCGGGGCGCCGACGAGCAACTGGTACCCATTCCTTCGCTGCTGGCCCTTACCGCCGTGCACAACCACCTCGTGCGCGAAGAGACCCGCACCCAGGTGGCGCTGATCGTCGAAAGCGGCGAGACGCGCGAAGTCATGCACTTCGCCCTGCTCATCGGTTACGGCGCCAGTGCGGTAAACCCTTACCTCGCCTTCGAAACCCTGGAGCAGTTGGCCCAGCGCGGCCTGCTGCCGGACGGCATCGATGCCGACAAGGCCTGCAAGAATTTCATCAAGGCCGTCAACAAGGGCCTGCTCAAGACCTTCTCCAAGATGGGCATCTCGACGCTCCAGAGTTATCGCGGCGCGCAGGTGTTTGAAGCCATCGGTCTGGGCAAGGACCTGGTCAATCAGTACTTCACCGGCACGGCCTCCCGGATCGAGGGCATCGGCCTTGAGGTGCTCTCGCGCGAAGCCGTGCGCAAGCACGCCCACGCCTTCCGCAAGACCAGCGACGTCGAAACCGAGCTGGCCGTCGGCGGCAATTATCACTACCGCAGCGGTGGCGAATATCACCTCGTCAATCCCGACACCATCAGCAAGATGCAGCACGCGGTGCGCCAGTCCAGTTACGAAAAGTACAAGGACTTCGCCTCCGAGGTGGATCGGGAAAACTCCGCGCTGTGCACCATCCGCGGACTGCTGCGCCTGAAGAAGTCGGCCAATCCGGTGCCGCTGGCTGAAGTCGAGCCGGCCGCCGAGATCGTCAAGCGCTTCACCACCGGCGCCATGTCCTACGGCTCCATCAGCAAGGAGACGCACGAGTCGATGGCCATCGCGATGAACCGGCTCGGCGGCAAGTCCAACACCGGCGAGGGTGGCGAAGACGAAGCGCGCTTCCTGCCGCTGCCCAATGGCGACTCGCTCCGCTCCGCCATCAAGCAGGTGGCTTCGGGACGCTTCGGCGTGACCGCCCATTACCTGGTCAACGCCGATGAACTCCAGATCAAGATGGCCCAGGGCGCCAAGCCCGGCGAGGGCGGACAACTGCCCGGCCACAAAGTCGATGCGATCATCGCCAAGGTGCGCCACTCGATCCCCGGCGTCGGCCTAATCTCGCCGCCGCCGCACCATGACATTTACTCCATTGAGGATCTGGCGCAGCTCATCTACGACCTCAAGAACGTCAACCCGCGGGCGCGTATCAGCGTCAAGCTGGTGGCCGAGGTTGGCGTGGGCACGGTCGCCGCGGGCGTCAGCAAGGCGCACGCCGACGTGGTCCTCATCAGCGGCGACTCCGGCGGTACCGGCGCCAGCCCGCTCAGCTCGATCAAGTACGGCGGCATCCCGTGGGAACTCGGCCTGGCCGAGACGCAGCAGGTCCTCGTCATGAACGACCTGCGCGGCCGCATCCGCGTGCAGACCGACGGCAAGCTCCAGACCGGGCGCGACATCGCCGTCGCCGCCCTGCTCGGAGCCGAAGAGTACGGCTTCGCCACCATGCCGCTGATCGCTCTCGGCTGCGTCATGGCGCGCAAGTGCCACCTCAACACCTGTCCGGTCGGCATCGCCACGCAGGACCCCGAGCTGCGCAAGAAGTTCACGGGCGCGCCCGAGCACCTCATCAACTACTTCTTCTTCATCGCCGAACACCTGCGCGAGCTGATGGCCGACATGGGCTTCCGCAAGGTGGACGAGATGATCGGCCGCTCCGACATGCTCGAAGCCCGCACGGCCGTCGATCACTGGAAGGCCCGCGGCCTGGACTTCAGCACCCTTCTGCATCGTCCGCGCGTGCCCGAGCGCGTCGCCAAGCGCTGCGTGCAGGCGCAGGATCACGGTCTCTCTCAGGCGATCGACTACCAGCTCATCGAGCACGCCAAGCCCGCGCTGGAAAACCGGACGCCGGTCCGCATGGAAGTCCCCATCCGCAACGTCCACCGCACCGTGGGCACCATGCTCAGCGGCGAAGTGGCGCGGCGCTACGGCTCCGCGGGCCTGCCCGACGAGACCATTCACTTTGACTTCAGCGGCTCGGCCGGACAGAGCTTCGGCGCCTTCCTCGCCAAGGGCATCACGCTTGAGCTCGAAGGCGAAGCCAACGACTACGTCGGCAAGGGACTCTCCGGCGGACGCATCATCGTCTATCCGCCGCGCCAGTCCCTGTTCAAAGCCGAAGAGAACATCCTGATCGGCAACACCGTGCTTTACGGCGCCACCTCGGGCGAGGCCTTCTTCAACGGCGTCGCCGGCGAGCGCTTCGCCGTTCGTAACTCCGGAGCCACGGCGGTCGTCGAGGGCCTCGGCGATCACGGGTGCGAATACATGACTAACGGTCTGGTCGTCCTGCTTGGCAAGGCGGGACGCAACTTCGCCGCCGGCATGAGCGGCGGCTTCGCCTACGTCTTCGACGAGTACGGCGACTTCCCGCTGCGCCGTTGCAACACCGCCGCCGTCGATCTGGAACCGCTGGTCGAGCAGGAAGACATCGTTGTCGTGAAGACCCTCATCGAGCGCCATGCCGAGTACACCGGCAGCCGGCGCGCCGCCTGGATTCTCGAGAACTGGGCCGAGATGCAGGCGCGCTTCATCAAGGTGTTCCCGCACGAGTACAAACGCGTGCTCGGCGTGCCCCGGCTCAAGACTCCCTTGGCGGCCATGCGCCCCATGGAGGCTCTGGCCGCGGCGCTGCCGCTCGGCGACTAAGTCATGGCTGCCCGCATCTGCGCCCGTCGGCTACAGGGTGAAGATGCGGGTTGACCGGGCCGCCCGGGCGCTGCGCTCGCGTCGGCCTACGGAAAGTTTGATACGTGCCCCACTCGTGGAAGGGGCGAAGAGGAACAGGCTTTATGGGTAAACCAACCGGCTTCAAGGAATACCAGCGCGAACTGCCCGCTCGGCGTCCGGCCACCGAACGCATCAACGACTGGTTCGAAATCTACCAGGACCTGCCGCAGGACAAGCTCCGCGTTCAGGGCGCCCGCTGCATGGATTGCGGCGTCCCCTTCTGCAACACCGGCTGCCCGCTCGGCAACCTCATCCCCGACTGGAACGATTTCGTGTATCGCGACCGTTGGCGCGAGGCCATCCGCCAGCTGCACGCCACCAATAACTTCCCGGAGTTCACCGGACGCATCTGCCCGGCCCCGTGCGAAGCCGCCTGCGTGCTGGGCATCAACGAGCCTGCGGTCACCATCCGCAATATCGAAAAGGCCATCGTCGAGCACGCCTGGGCGCAAGGCTGGATCACTCCGCAGATTCCCGAGTTCCGCACCAATAAGCGCGTCGCCGTCGTCGGCTCCGGCCCCGCTGGTCTGGCCGCGGCTCAGCAGCTCGCCCGCGTCGGTCACAAGGTCACGGTCTTTGAGAAGGCCGACCGTCCCGGCGGACTGATGCAGTACGGCATCCCCAACTTCAAACTGGAAAAGCACCTGCTGGACCGGCGCATCGAGCAGATGGAAGCCGAGGGCGTGAAGTTTGAAACCGGCAAACATGTCGGCGGCAACGTCCCGGTCGAGGATCTCCAACGCGACTTCGACGCCATCCTGCTGGCCGGCGGAGCCGAAGCTCCGCGGGACATCAAGGTCGAGGGCCGCGAACTCAATGGCATCCACTTTGCGGTGCCGTTCCTCACCCAGGCCACCAAGCGCTTTTACGGTGAGAAGGTCGCCAAGCAGCACAGCATCGAGGCCACCGGACGCCACGTCGTCATCATCGGCGGCGGCGACACCGGCGCCGACTGCGTGGGCACCAGCCACCGTCAGAAGGCCGCCTCCGTCACCCAGCTGGAGATCATGCCGCTGCCCCCGGCCGAGCGTTCTCCGCTCACCCCGTGGCCGCTGTGGCCGCTCCAGCTCCGCACCGAGACCTCGCACGAGGAAGGCGGCCAGCGCGATTGGGGGGTTAACACCATCAAGTTTGTCGGCAACAAGTACGGCCGCGTCCACGAGTTGCATGGCGTGAAGGTCGGCCCGCCGCCGAAGTTTGAGGCCATCCCCGGCTCCGAGTTCGTCCTCAAGACCGATCTCGTCCTGCTAGCCATGGGCTTCCTCGGTCCCGAGCGCCCTGGCATGATCGAACGGCTCGGCGTCGAACTCGACCGCCGCGGCAATATCAAGACCGGCGACGATTACATGTCGAGCGTTCCCGGCGTCTTTGCCGCCGGCGACATGCGCCGTGGCCAGTCGCTCGTCGTCTGGGCCATCAACGAGGGCCGCCGCGCTGCCTGGGCCATCAACCGTTATCTGACCTCCAAGGGCAACTGAGTCCTGCATTTTTCCCCGGCCCGGCCTTGTGCCGGGCCTTTTGCTTTCTCCGCTCCGAAACGGTTTTCATAGCGTTTTCATCCAGATACCTTATAATCGTGGGCCAAAGGCATGTGCGCCGCTCCGGTGCCGTCATGAGAGATTCATATGGACTTTGATCAGCTCGTCACCTTCGTAGAAGTAGCAAAACTTGGCAATTTTTCCCGCGCCGGACAGAAGGTCTTCCGCTCCCAATCCGCCGTCAGCGCCCAGATACGCCAGATCGAGCAGGAATACGGCGAAAAATTGCTCGACCGCGCCGGAAAAGTCGTGCGCCTCACCCCGGCCGGTGAGGTTTTTTTCGAGTATGCTAACCGCCTGCTGCGGTTGCGCGCCGAGAGCCAACGCGCCGTTGCCGACCAGGGCAATACCCCGCGCGGCATGCTCTCCATCGGAGCCAACGAGGCCACCTGCCTCTACGTACTGCCCGAGGTCTTTGCCGATTATTCGCGACTCTACCCCGTCGTGCAGATCAGTATCTACCGCAACTTCAGCCGCAAGATCCTCGAACGCGTCGAGGACGGCTCGGTCGATCTCGGCATCGCCACCCTGCCGGTCAAGTCGCCCAGCCTCAAGGTAATGCCGATCTACAAAGACCTGCTGATGCTGATGGTCAGCTCCAAGAACCCGCTGGCCAAGCGCAAGTCGGTCTCGCTGGCCGAAGTCGCCGCGCAGCCGTTCATCTTCCCCAAGACCGGTTTCTCGCGCCAGGCTTTCGACAAGCTGTTCCGCCCGTACCCCGACGTGCAGATCCGCATGGAATTGCCCAGCGTCGGCATGATCAAAAACTTCGTCGTCGCCGGACTCGGCGTCTCCATCATCAGCGCCAGCTTCGCCCGCGACGAGGTCAAGAGCGGCGAGGCCAAGCTGCTGACCATCGAAGATTGCGAGCCCATGTGGCGTGAACTCGGACTGGTTTACCGCGCCGACCGCACGCTGCCGCGCGCCGCCACCTCCTTCATCGAACTCATCCGCCAGCGCGCCGCCCAGGCCAAGGCCAAGCAGAGCGGCACGGCGGGCGAAAGCAGCTAGCATTCGGCGCACGCATCCGTCGTATCGGATTTTTGCCTTTGCCCCGGGTTCACCCGGGGCGTATCTTTGCCCTTAACTGGTGGCATTTCGCCCCAGTGGCACTGGCCCTCCCCTTTGCGGTACACTGTGGTTTCGCTGGAGGAATACCAGGGCACAAGCGATTCACGTGGCGATTTAAGGCAATTGCTCCACGTAAAAAACTGCTAAAGGGCCGGACGTGTTCTCAAGATTTCCGAGAGCCCCCGACGCAATCTTTAGCGGCGGGGGTTTTGCTTTTCCCCCTCGTCGTCGCCTTGATTCCGCCTTTGCCGTCAGCCGCGCCGCTGACGCCGTTAGCGCAAGTTGAGTCCGGCACCGCTCCCCGGGCATCTGCCGGAAGAACTCGCTGGGAATTTTAAGGAGAACGTGCAATGTCCAAGCCCGACTTCAAGTTCAACACTCTTGCCGTGCATGGCGGCCAGCAGCCCGACCCCACGACCAAGAGCCGCGCCGTGCCGATTTACCAGACCACTTCCTACGTCTTCGACGACGCTGCCCACGCCGCGCGCCTGTTCGCCCTCGAAGAGTTCGGCAATATCTACACCCGCATCATGAATCCGACGACCGACGTCTTCGAAAAGCGCATTGCCGCCCTTGAAGGCGGCGTAGCGGGACTCGCGCTGGCCTCCGGACAGGCCGCCGAGACGCTGGCCATCATGACTCTCGCCAAGGCCGGCGACGAGATCGTCTCCTCCACTTCGCTTTACGGCGGCACCTACACGCTGTTCCACTACACCTTCCGCCGGCTCGGCATCAACTTCCGCTTCGTTGACGGACTCGATTTCGACGGCATCCGCAAGGCGATCAACGAAAAGACGCGCGCCATCTACACCGAGTCGCTCGGCAATCCCAGGCTCGATGTCGCCGACCTCGCTGCGCTGGCCGCCATCGCCCACGAGCACGGACTGCCGCTCATCGTCGATAACACCTGCGCCTCGCCCTCGCTCTGCCGCCCCATCGAGCACGGCGCCGACATCGTCATCAACTCCGCCACCAAGTTCATCGGCGGCCACGGCACCTCCATCGGCGGCGTCATCGTCGACAGCGGCAAGTTCGACTGGAAGGCCTCCGGGCGCTTTCCGGAATTCAGTGAGCCCGACCCGTCCTACCACGGCGTCAGCTACACCGGCGCCTTCGGACCGCTGGCCTACATCCTCAAGGCGCGCGTCCAGGGACTGCGCGACACCGGCGCCTGCCTGTCGCCGTTCAACTCTTTTCTGTTGCTGCAAGGCGCCGAGACCCTGCACCTGCGGATGGAGCGCCACTCGGAGAACGCGCTTAAAGTCGCGCAGTTTCTCGAGCAGCATCCCGAGGTCAGCTGGGTCAACTATCCCGGGCTCCCCTCCAGCCGTTATTACGCGCTCGCGCAAAAGTATTTGCCGCAGGGCGCCAGTGCGCTGGTCACCTTCGGCATTCGCGGCGGCCTCGAGGCCGGACGCAGCTTCATCAATTCGCTGCGCCTGTTCAGCCTGCTCGCCAATATCGGCGACGCCAAGTCGCTGGTCATTCATCCGGCCTCGACCACGCACCAGCAGCTGACCGCCGAAGAGCAGCAGGCCACCGGCGTAACGCCCGATCTGGTTCGCCTCTCCATCGGCATTGAAGACGTCGATGACATCATTGCCGACCTCGACCGGGGACTGCGCACCAGCGCCAGCGCAGCCAAGGCGACCAAGGCGTAAGCAACCGGTATCCCGCATCTGCGCCTTTGGCAGATGTGGGGATGCCCCGAAAGAACAACCGGGTGGCCCACCCTTCCGCCCGCTTTTGGCGGAGGGTGGGGATCTCAATTAAGACGGTCCGTAGATATGGCAACACCACTGGAACCGACATCGGAAGGCGACTTCACGTTCGCCGGCGACATACCTTTCGCGCTTGAACTCGGCGGTTCGCTGCAACCGGTTACGTTGCACTACGCTCTGTACGGCAAGCTCAATGCCCGGCGCGACAACGCCGTGCTGGTCTGCCACGCCCTGAGCGGCTCGGCCCGCATTGCCGACTGGTGGGCCGACATGTTCGCACCTCCGGGCAGCAACGCCCTGGCACAAGGCGGCATCTTCGACCTGGACCGCTATTGCATCATCGGCATCAATATCCTCGGCTCCTGCTACGGCTCCACCGGTCCGGCTTCCATCAACCCAGCGACCGGCAAACCCTACGGACCTGACTTCCCGCTCGTCAGCGTTGCCGATATCGTTCGCTCCCAGGCGATGCTGCTCGACCATCTCGCCATTCCCCGCCTGCGCGCCGTCATCGGCGGCTCCATCGGCGGTATGCAGGCGCTGCAGTGGGCGGTCGATTACCCCGGCCGCATCGATGCCTGCATCGGCATCGGCTCCACCTCGCTTTCGGCCATGGGACTGGCGCTCAATCACCTGCAACGCCAGGCCATTGTCGGCGACCCGGCCTTTCGCGGCGGTTGCTACACCTCGCAGCCTGCCCACGGCCTCGGACTCGCCCGCCAGATCGCCATGATCTCCTACAAGTCGGCCGAACTCTTCACCCAGCGCTACGCCCGCAACCCCAACCGCAGCGGCGAAGACCCCTGCCGCTCGCTGCACGAACGCTACGACGTCGCCGGCTACCTCGACCATCAGGGCGAGAAGTTCATCTCCCGCTTTGACGCCAACAGCTATCTCACCATCTCCAAAACGATGGACACCTTCGACCTCGGCCGCCGCTATGCCTCCGAGCCGGCCGCCCTGGGCCGCATCTGCGCGCGCGTGCTGCTGGTCGGCATCTCCAGCGACTGGCTCTTTCCGCCCGCCGAAGTTAAAGAGTTGGCGGACCGCATGGTGGCGGCCGGCGTCCAATGCGAATACCGCGACTTCCTCTCCGACCACGGCCACGACGGATTCCTCGCCGATCCCGACCAGTTGGTCGCCTTGCTCGCCCCTTATTTCGGCAAGGGCAACAACCAGGCCCGCGTGCTGCGCATGGTGTAGTCTCGACGCCGCCGTCCGCAGAGCTGTAATCCGCCTGTTGCATTTCCGCCGTTTCCCATTCAAAATCAGGGGCGCCGTAATCCCTGCATCTGGAGAAGCTTTATGCGTCTGCTGCGTCTTGCGCTCCTGCCCGTGCTCGGCTTGTCCATCGCCGTCCTCGCCAAGGACGAACCGAGGATCACCATCCAGGTCGTCGGCTCGGAAACGAGTCAACGGCAGTTCAGCCACACCTTCCCGGGGAAGGAAGGCACCACGGCGACGAACTGCCGGACAAGAGAATCCGCGCGCGGTTCGAAGACTGAAACCGGCCCTGGATCCGTACAGACGCAATCCAGCTCCAGTTCCAGCACCACTTGCATCAGCGCGACCACCGGGGGCGAGGCGCCTCAGGTCATGACTCACCGGGTCAGGCAGGAACAAATCTACGTCGTCCTACCCGATGGCCGCCAGACGACGCTCTCCTGCCAACAGGGGTTCCGCCGCTGTGAGAGCCTGCCGCCCGGTAAATACGAGGCCGAGATCGACGGCAATTCCATGGTGGTCATCGTGCGCGATTTGGCGGGCAAAGAAAGAAAAGTCAAGTATCGGGCCGGGACCGTAACCGGCACGGCCACCGTGCCGCCGCCGGTGCCTGCCGCCGCGCCATCAACTGCCGGGCCGAATTAATTGCTGAACCCTGCGAAATCGGAGGTGCTGGTGCAGGCCCGTGCTTTAACTCCGGTGAGGCTTGCCTATGCTCCTCCGGCGCCGATCGGCGAGACGGAAAGAAAAGTAAAGCCTCTGCCGCGCAATCCGCGGCAGAGGCTTTCTTGTTTCCTTCTCGTTCTTAGAACTTCTCCCAGTGCAGCACGTCCGCCAGTGTCCGCTTCGGCTTCTCCGGCAGCCCCATCGGGTACCCGATGCCGAGCATGCACAGCGGCTTGAAGGTATCCGGCGCGCCGATCAGCTTGCGCACCTCTTCCCCGAACGGACGCCCGTCGAGCTGCGCCCAGCAGCCGCCCAGCCCCATCGCATGCGCCGCCACGAGCATGTTCTGCGCTGCGTTGGAACAGCCCGCCACGTACAGCTCATCGGTGGCCACGCCGAGCACCACGATCGTCACCGCCGAGGTGCCCACGAACTCGCCGCGCCCCTCGGTCACGCCAGCCAGCTTCTGCAGCATCGCGCGGTCGGTCACCGCCACGAACTCCCACGGTTGCCGGTTGCGCGCGTTCGCCGCCAGCCGCCCGCAGTCCACAAGTTCTTCAATCTGCTCCCGCGTCACGGGCTCTCCCGTGTACGCACGTACCGAACGCCGGGTCTTTAAGGCTTCAATTGCGTCCATCGTTGTCCTCTATCTATGAACTATAAAATTTCAGCTGGATCAAACCGCCACAGCCTAAATCGCTCCTGCCCATTTAGGCAACCCTGTTATAGGTAGCTTGCAGGATGTCGTTCCGCAAGCATTTATCGCGGTCCATCCATCGCCGGCCGGCCGCACTTCAGGCAAAACGCCGCTTCGCCCGGCAGGCTGGCCCCGCATGCATAACACCTCTTCTGGCTCGATCGCCGCGTTCGTTTACTGAACACCTGTACGGCGATGCCGACGATCACGACCAACAACAGGATTTCCGCAAGGCTTATCATCAGCGCCCACACCTTTCCTGGCTCTCTATCGTCCCAGTACCTTATCCATCGCCTGCTGCGCCGCCAGCTTCAGGTACTCCGGGTGCGCCACCGCCGCCCGCAGGAAGAAGCTCGCCGTAAAGTTCGAAGCAATCAGGTCGGCGAACTCCTGCGCTCCCAGCTTCGTTAACGCCTCCGTCCGCTCGTCCCACTTCGCGTCATCGTACTTCGCAATGCGGCGGTTGATCTCATAAGCCACGCGAAGCCGCATGCCATACGTCTCCCGCCATTGGTTCTGGTACTTCATCAGGAAGCGCTTCGAGCAGTCGCCCGCACGCACGGCTTCGGCCGCCACCGTGCCCGCCATCCGTCCCGCCCAGAGCGCCCAGCGGATCCCCTCGCCCAGCAGCGCCGATGCCTGCCCCGCCGCATCGCCCACGGCCATCATGCCGTCGGTGACGAAGTTTTCGAGCAGCCCTTCGGCAGGCACCACGCCCGTGTGATACTCCACCGGCTGCGCGCCCTCGAGGTTGATCCCAAACCGCGCCGCCTCGGCCACGAACTTCTGCAAGTACGCCCCCGGGTCGGCCTTCGCATCCGCGTTGAGTATCCCGATCCCCATACGCACGCGCTTCCGCCCCCAGGGAAACGCCCAGCCGTAACCGGTCGGCGCCACCTGCCCGCCCACAATCAGCACCGCTTCGTCGGCGTCGTAGTTCGGCGCATACATGTCGTACTCCGCCCCCACGCCAAATGCCTTGCAGCCCGCGTACAAGCCCGCCTGCCGCAGCATCTCGGCCCGGTGGCCCGAGGCGTCGATCAGCACCTTGCTTTCAAATTCCAGCTGCTGCCCGCGCCATCCGTACACCTTCGCGCCGCCCACCACGCCGTCTTTCACGATGGGCGCCAGCGCCTTGTGCCCCACGAAAATCTGCGCGCCGGCGTCGGCCGCGCGCTCGGCCAGGTGCTGGTATACCCCGCGCACGTCGATCACGCACGCCACCGGCTCCGGATACTCAAATACTGCTGCCTGGTTCGGCGACAGGAACCGGCAGCGCCGCAGCGGATGATACAGTTCGCGCGGAATCCCCAGCTCCTGCATGTCGCGCACAAAGCTGCCGCCCGTCGTGCGCACCGGACCGCCGATCTCAGCGTTGCGTTCGCAGACGGCCACCCGCGCGCCGCCCTTTGCGGCAGCCGCCGCGGCGGCCATCCCGCCCGGCCCCCCGCCGATTACCAGTACATCCCATCGCTCGCTCATCTTCTGCTTAACGCTCTCCCGTGCGCCCGCCCGGTCAAACTGCGGCGCGCCCCTAGCCAGCTTCTCATCCCATCATATCGCCCTCCCTTCGGTACCCTCGGCGCCCCATATCTGCCGCTTTTGGCAGATGTGGGATTTCGGGCTTCACAATTCTTTACGTAGCTTCCCGCCCGCTCCTGCTATAACGGGGCCAATGAGCACCGACTCTGTTCCGGCCATTTGCGCCCAACGCCTCTGCCGTCACTATCCCATGGGCGGTGCCGTTATTCGCGCAGTCGAAGAGGTCACTCTCGCGATCGCCCCCGGCGAGTTCACGGCCTTGCTCGGCAGCTCCGGCTCCGGCAAATCAACCTTGCTCAATCTCGTAGCTGGACTCGACCGCCCTACTGCGGGCAGCATCTCCGTCCTTGGCCGCGACCTCGCCGCGCTCAACCCCGAAGAACTCGCCCGCCACCGCCGCCAGACCGTCGGCATGGTGTTTCAGGCGTTCAACCTGATCGGCTCCATGACGGTGCTCGAAAACGTCGAACTGCCGCTGCGCTTCGCCGAAGTGGAACGCGCCGAGCGCGGACGGCGTGCGCTTTCCGCCCTCGAGCGCGTCGGCCTCGCCGAACGCCTCACCCACCGCCCCAGCCAGTTGAGCGGCGGCGAACAGCAGCGCGTCTCTATCGCCCGCGCCATCGTCAATCGTCCCGCGATCCTGCTGGCCGACGAGCCTACCGGCAATCTCGACAGCGCGACCGGCGAGTCCATCATGCAGCTCCTGCGCGAGCTCAACGGGTCGCTCGGCGTGACCATCCTGATGGTCACCCACGAGCGTCCGCTCGCCGAACGCTTCGCCCGCCGCCTGCTGCAGATGGCCGACGGGCGACTGGTCTCACTCCCCGAGGTGTCCTCATGAAGGCCCGCGACGCCTTCGATCTCGCCACGCGCAACCTGCGCGAATCGCTGCTGCGCAACGCGCTCACCACGCTCGGCATTGCCGTCGGCGTGGCTTCGCTGGTCGCCATGCTCTCGCTCGGCATCGGCTTGCAATCGATGTTTAACCGCCGCCTGGTGCGCGCCGGACTGTTCGACACCGTCGTCGTCACCGCCCAGCGCGACTTCCGCCCCTTCCGCCAGGGACAGGCGGTGCCCCCCGCCCCGGCGCGCCTGCTCGACGAAAATGCCCGCCGCGAAATCAGCCTGTTGCCTAACGTGGTCGAGGTCACACCCGACCTGCGATTCCCCGCCGAAGCGCAATTCGCGCAGTCCCGCGACTACGCCACGGTCAGCGGCGTGCCCGCTTCGGCTGCCAGCGACGAAGCCTTCGAGGGAATGCAGGGACGCTACTTCACCGGCCCTACGGCGCAGGAAGTAATTCTGCTCGCCGATTTCGCCCGCCGCCTGAACGCAGCCAATCCCGCCGCGCTGCTCGGACAGGAACTCATACTCACCTACGCGGAGCGCCAGCCGCTTGCTTCCGGCCGCGCAAACGCCAGCTCGGATTCCGATTCCGATTTCGGCGACGATGAACTGGAGTCCGCACTCGGCCTCTCCATGGGTGACGACCTGTTCGGCGAAGACTCCTCCCCCGGCATCTCCATCGTCCGCCGCGAGCGCCGCTTCCGCATCGTCGGCATCACCCAGCGCGAGCCTTTTAGCGGAGTCCGCGGCGGTCCCGGACGCAGCGGCGTCCTCGTGCCCCTGGCAGTCGCTGAAAGCCTCAATGCCATCGACGCCTCCGACCTGCGCAGCCTCAGCTCCTCGGCTCCGCTCACCGGCCGCTCCTACACCAGCCTGCGCGTGCGGGTCGCCAAGCCCGGCCTGGTCGAGCCGCTCGAAGAGCGTTTGCGCCAGATGGGCTTCGGCACCTTCTCGCTGATGGAAGCCATGCGCAACCTGCGCCGCGTCTTCGTCTTTCTCGACCTGTTCCTCGGCATCTTCGGCTCGCTCGCCCTTGCCGTCGCCTCGCTTGGCATCATCAACACGCTTGTCATGGCAATTCTCGAGCGCCGCCGCGAAATCGGCATCATGAAGGCCATCGGTGCCAGCGACCGCGACGTCAAGCGCCTCTTTTTCGCCGAAGCCGCCGGCATGGGCATCGGCGGAGGCCTGCTCGGCGTGCTGCTCGGATGGCTGATCGGCCGCGCCATCAACTTCGGCACCACGCTCTATCTGCAAAGCCAGCAACTGCCCGCTGAAGACATCTGGCTCGTCCCCTGGTGGTTAATCCTGGGCGCTGTCGTCTTTGCCGTGCTGGTCACGCTCGTTTCGGGTCTTTACCCGGCCGCCCGCGCCGCCCGCCTCGATCCCGTGGAGGCGCTCCGCTATGAGTAGGGGTCCTGCTTTGGTCCGCCCGAAGCCCTTGCTGCCGTGCTGTTCCCGAATTGCGTCCTGCCCGTGGCATGCACGGGCGTTTTCTGCACTGCGCCCGGTTTCAAGCGATAACATTTCTGTCGAAGCGTGCGGAGGCACCGGCTGACGCTTCAGGTGGCAGCGGCCCACCTGTTTTCGGTGGCGGTCTAGGAGTCCGGCTTTATGCCGCTGACTTACAAAATCTTTAAAGACGCGATGCTGGTAGTCACCACCGGCTCCGGCACTGTGACCTTCGGCGAGTCCCGCGCCCATCAGGACGCGCTGCTCGCTGACCCCAACTTCGACCCCAGCTTCAACCAGTTGCTAAATCTGACGGGCGTCGAACGCTTTGCGCTTTCCGTCGAGGAGGCTAGGGGCGTAGCCATATACCCGCTGTTTGCCCCGCAATCCAAGCGCGCTCTCGCCGCCTGGGACCCAGCGATCTACGGCATGATGCGGCTCATCGAGGCACATCACAGCATGTCGTCTTCAGCGTCCCGCATACAACCGTTCTACGACCTGCCCTCGGCCTTGCAGTGGCTCGGCCTCGAGAAGCTGCCGGAATAAATTGTCAGGGATTTTGCCGCAGGATCAGCTGTGAGTTCCGGTGCGCGAACGGCTGTTGATGCACCCTTACTGCGCTTTCACTCACCCCGCCCGGTGCAATCCAGGCGGTTCTTTCTTCCCCACATCTCTTCGCTCTGAAACCGCACGGTGTACCACTGGCTCTCCTGCCGTCTCACCCAAACCACTTCGCAGGGTAGCCCGTTGAACTTTCCGGCCTCGCCGCTGTCGGCCGGGCCCGCCAGACCGTCCGCCGGATCGTGCACCAGGTAGATGACCGTCCGCCCGGCCCCCGGAAAGCCCCACGCATCCCACGCCAGATGCTTCAGCTGCCCGCCTGGCGGCGGCGCTTGCACCAGCACTCTTTGCTTGTAGGTTCCCGACCACAGCAACCATCTCGTGGCCGTTCGCAGCGCGTAGGAGTTCCAGAACGCCGCCCCGGCAATCACCACGATTGCGCCCACCAGCGCAATCCAGTCCCGCCGTCTTCTCGACCGGTTTCCGATTCCCACGCCTCGCTCCACAGGCGCCACTTTACCTTGAATCGCCATAAATTCAACAATTCCTTTTGTCCGCTTCTGCCCTTCCGACGCCCCCCCTCCAGCTCGCAACCTTGCGCGGCTCTCCGAGTTTACGTTCGCGAGCGGCGCTCCGCACCGGGTACTTACGTTTTATGCTGCCGCAAGGGTACAATCTCGCTATGCGACGTTTCTCTTTAACGCTGCTGTTCGCTCTCGCCGCCCTGCTGGCCGTCCCCGCTTGCTCCGCCCAGAGCAAGATGGACGCCTTTGCCAAGTGCCTCACCAGCAAAAACGTCACCATGTACGGCGCTTACTGGTGCCCGCACTGCAAGGACCAGAAGGACGAGTTCAAGGACTCGCTCAAGTACATCAAGTACGTCGAGTGCGCGATCCCTGGCAAGCCCATGAACGTGCAGTCCGAGGCCTGCAAGGCCGCCGACATCCGTCTCTATCCGACGTGGATCTTCGCCGATGGTGAGCGCGTCGAGGCCGTCTTGCCGCTCGACAAGCTGGCGGCCAAGGCCGGTTGCCCCGCGCCGCCGCCACCCGCGAAGTGAGCGTGCCGACCTCCATGACTGGCGCCATCACCGCCAAGCCCCGCCCCGGCTGGATCGGCTGGGCGATCCTCGTGCTCGCGCTTGCCGGCGTCGTGTTGTCTTCGTTCTCGCTCCACGCTCACTATCAGAAGTCGGCCACCAACTACTGCGATTTCAACGAGACCTTCAACTGCGACATCGTGAACCGCAGCATCTTCTCCGAGGTCTACGGCGTTCCCGTCGCCGGCGTCGGCGTGGCCGGGTACCTCGCGCTGATGATCCTGGCGGTCACCGCCCGCCGCCGCCGCACCGCGCTGCTGATGCTCATCGCCGCGCTCATCGGCTTTGCCTTTGCCCTGCACCTCACCTACATCGAGGCCTACGTCCTCGTCGTCTGGTGCATCATGTGCATCGCTTCGCAGGCGGTGATTACCCTGATCCTGGCGCTCTCGGTCTGTCAGACAGTTCGCCTCTGGCGGGTGTAAACGCGCTTTTGACTTTCCTCCGGCCCCCTCCTAAGCTGGGGGCCGGGTCCGTTTTGGACCCCGCATCCCAGCTGTGTAGCCTCTTTCCGGAGTCTGCGCGTAGCCGGACAGCATCAGTTTTAGGGTAGTTCCCTACCGGCCCCGGTTTAGCTTGGCAGTTCTGCAGTTTTCGCGGGTAAGCGCGGCAATGGGTCCGCCGCCCGTTGGCGAGGCATGGCAATCATGAGCACCGTTCTGACTTCTCCCGCCGATCAAACCGCGCACCTTGACGAGCACACCTGGAACGCCTTCCGCCGCTGGGGATTCTTCTCCGCCACCCTTGACCCCCTCGGCCAGTGGCTCACCCCCGAGGACCATCCCGAACTCGCCGCCCTTAGCGGTGAAGCCGCCGAGCGCGCCCGCAAGGTCTATTGCGGCAACATCGGACTCGAGTTCATGCACATCCCCGACCCGGAGCGCCGCCGCTGGCTTATCGAACAGATGGAAGCTCCCTCGCCCGCGCTCACCGTTGTCGACCGTCCGCGCCTGCTTGAAAGCCTCGCCCGCACCGACCTGTTCGAACAGGTTATGCAGGCCCGCTACCTCGGCACCAAGCGCTTTTCGCTGGAAGGCGTCACGGCGCTGGTCCCGCTGCTGGAAGCCATCTTCGTCGCCGCCATCGCCCAGGGAGCCGAGCAGTGCGTCATCGGCATGTCCCATCGCGGCCGCCTCAACATCATGCACAACGTCGTCGGCCGCGAAGCCTCCGAGATCTTCGGCAACTTTGAAGATACCGATCCGCGCAGCGTCCTCGGTAGCGGCGACGTCAAGTACCACGTCGGCTCCACCGGCGACTTCCACGCACCCGACGGAGGCAAGCTGCACATCCATCTGGCTTCCAACCCGAGCCATCTGGAAGCCGTCAACCCCGTCGTGCTTGGGCGCACCCGCGCCAAGCAGGTACGCCTGGCGCCATACGCCGCCTGCAACCCCAAGGCCTCCGGCGCCCTACAGCGCGCGCAGAAGCAGGTGCTGCCCATCGTCATCCACGGCGACGCCGCTTTTGCCGGACAAGGCATCGCCTCCGAGACCCTGAACTTCGCCCATCTGGAAGGCTGGGAAGTCGGCGGCACCCTCAACATCGTCGCCAACAACCTCGTCGGTTTCACCGCCAACCCGACCGACACCTCGTCCACGCGCTTCTCCACCGACGTCGCCAAGCGTCTGCCCGTGCCCATCTTCCACGTCAATGCCGAAGATCCCGAAGCCGTTCTGCGCGTCGGCCGCATTGCTCTCGCCTGGCGCTACCGCTTCAATGAGGACGCCGTCATCGACCTGATCGGCTACCGCCGCCACGGCCATAGCGAAGTGGACGATCCTTCGATCACGCAGCCGATTCTCTATCGCAAGCTCAAGACGCATCCGCCGCTCTACGAAATCTACGCCCGTCAGGCTGGGCTCGATGCCGCCTCGCTCGTTGCCCAGATTCGCGAGCGCTACGAGCAGGCGTGGACCATCGCCAAAAAGGTCGAAAAGCGTCCCGTGCTGCGCGAACTGCCCAGCTACTGGTCCAACTACGTCGGCGGCCCGCACCGGCCCGAACTCGACGTCGAAACCGGCATGAGCGCCCAGAACCTGCGCGTCATCGCCCGCGCCCTGACCCGCTACCCCGAGACCTTTCACATCCATCCGAAGATCAAGAAGCTGATGGACGAACGGCTGGCGATGACCACCGGACAGCGCCCCGTCGATTACGGCATGGCCGAGGCGCTTGCCTTCGGTTCGCTGGTGCTGGGCGGCACGCCCGTCCGCATGACCGGCCAAGACGTCCCGCGCGGCACCTTCAACCAGCGCCACGCCATGCTGATCGACACCGAGACCGAGAAGCGCTACATCCCGCTCTGCGCCCTCTCGCCCGATCAGGCGCGCTTTGAGATTTACGCCAGCCAGCTGTCGGAAGCCGGCGTGCTCGGCTACGAGTATGGCTACTCGCGCGACTACCCCGAGACGCTCACCCTTTGGGAAGCGCAGTTCGGCGACTTCGCCAACGGCGCGCAGATCATCATCGACCAGTTCCTCGTCGCCGGCGAAGACAAGTGGCAGCTGCTCAGTGGACTCGTCCTGCTGCTGCCCCACGGGCTGGAAGGCCAGGGACCGGAACACTCCAGCGCCCGCCAGGAGCGCTATCTGCAACTGGCCGCCAACGACAACATCCAGGTCTGCCAGCCTTCCAACGCCGCACAGTATTTCCACCTGCTGCGCCGCCAGGCCCTGAGCCGCTGGCGCAAGCCGCTCATCGTCTTCACCCCGAAGAGCATGCTGCGCAACCCCGACGCCCTCTCGCCGTTCGACGACTTCAGCCACCCGCGCTTCCAGAACGTGCTGCCCGACACCGAAATCGCCAACGCCGAGCGCGTCCTGATCTGTAGCGGAAAGGTCGGACACGACCTGCGCGGCGAACGCAAGAAGCGCGGCGACACCAAGACGGCCATCCTCTTCATCGAACAGTTCTACCCGTTCCCCGAGGCGGAACTTCGCGCGGCGCTCGCAGCTCATGAAAGCGCCCACGAAATCGTCTGGGTGCAGGAAGAGCCGGCCAATCAGGGAGCGCTCAGCTACATCGTGCCGCTGCTGCGCCACGTCATCCATCCGCGCCCGCTGCTGACGGTCAAGCGCACCGCCACCGCCAGCCCGGCCACCGGCTCCGCCAAGGCCCACGAACTCGAACAACGCACGCTGCTGACCATGGCCTTCGGCAGCTAGTCGCTGAAATCGTCCAGGGCACTAAAAGGAATGGCGTACACTGGTTTGCCGATGCCGTTTTGATAGGTCTTTTAGTCCGTACTAATGCTCATAGAGGGCAGCCTGCACCCGCCGACTCAACATGTTCGGTGTTGATAGTCCGGAGATCAGGGTATAAGGTACTCTGATCTTTCTAACATCGGAGTGTCCGGGGGCGCAGATCCTATGCTCAGCATGCAGATTGTTCCTCGCTCTGGTAGCGACGCATATAAGCTGCTTCGCGACAAGGTTACCCACGAAGCTCAGACATGGGTCTGGCAGAATAAGGCAAAGACTCGTCTTACGCGGATAAACGATCCCAAGAGGGGCTACATAGAAATTGGAAGTGCAGACGGGGTAGTCGTTGCGGAAATCTGTCCGGCAACCTCAGGTGACAATTGGTTTTTTGCGGAGAAGTTTATTGGTCGGCTAGTCGCTTGGTTTCCCTCGGAAATCGCCGCCATCAATGTCCAGTTCCAAGATGACTTAAAGCCCCCAGTGAAAAAGAAAAAGGCATAGTGCCGGGGGCCAGTGTGCGCGGCCCCAAGTAAAAACGCGCACCCATTGGGTGCGCGTCGTTCTTAAACTACCGTTCGTCTACGCGAAGCACTCGCCCGGCATCGCCGTCAGCGTCCGCGACCGCAGCGTGTTCTGCTGCTTCGAAACGAACATCGTCTCGGTTGGGCCTTCCATTCGTTCAATGCGCAGCTTGAGCGCCCGCTCGATGCTGCGCAGCTCGAACACCTCCGCGCCCGACACCAGCGTCGATGCCAGCCCGCTCGCACCGGCCCGACCCGTCCGGCCTACACGGTGAACAAAGTCTTCCGCATGCATCGGCAGATCGTAGTTAATTACGTGGCGCACGTCGTCAATGTGCAACCCGCGCGCGGCCACGTCGGTGGCCACCAGCACGCGCGCGCTGCCATCTTCGAAGGCGGCAAGCGCCGCGATGCGCTGCGACTGGCTTCGATCGCCGTGGATCATCCCGGCGGCAAAGCCGTCGCGCTTCAACTGTTTCGCCAGCCGCTCGGTACCGCGCTTGGTACGCGCGAAGACCAGCGTCCGGCCCTGCTCCTTCAGCAGCAGCTCGCGCAGAAGATTCCCCTTCTGCATGCCGCCGACTTCATAGGCCTGCAGGCGGACGGATTCGACCGGCTTCAACGCCGATCCCAGCGCAATCCGCTCCGGCTGGCGCAGGTACTGCTGCACCAGCGATTCGATCGCCGGTTCCATCGTGGCCGAGAAGCACAGCGTCTGCCGCTTCGCCGGCAATACGCCCAGAATGCGCCGGATCGCCGGCAGAAAGCCCATGTCCAGCATACGGTCGGCCTCATCCAGCACGGCCATCTGCACCTGGCGCAGGTCGATCAGGTTCCGCCGCAGATAGTCTTCCAGCCGTCCGGGCGTGGCCACTATGACGCGGGCTCCGCCGCGGATCGCCTTGATCTGCGTCTTCTCCGACAGGCCGCCGATTACCAGCGCCGCCGGACCGTACCGCAGTCCGCACAATTGCTCGTACTGCTCGTGCACCTGCATCGCCAGCTCGCGCGTTGGCAGCAGGATCAATACCTCGGCACAGCGGCCCGCCTTCTTTTCCAGCATTTCGATGGCCGGAATCAGGAAAGCCAGCGTCTTGCCGGTGCCGGTCTGCGCCGTCGCTACCAAGTCTTTGCCTGCCAGCGCCAGAGGAATTGCCCGCTCCTGGATCGGCGTGGTGATTTGAAATTTGTTAGCGGCCAGTTTTTCCTGCAGGGATGCCGCCAAAGGTAGATCGTTGAACTTTGTCATGCGAATCGAATTGTTTCTTTCTCTAGGGCCTGAAAAGGCAGCTCGCGCGGCGCACAGAGAGAATGCGATTCGCGAATGTGTTTCCATGTCGTTCCCAGATGGGTTATGCGCTGATCGGACGGGACGCAATTAGGCGGGAATTCCGGCATCTGCCGGCCAAGCCTGCTCAATCCAATATGAACCGTTGCTGATAGCACGTCGCTATTTCGTAAGCCGGGGCCACTCTGCCCGGGCTGCCATGTTTGGCCAAGCGGCGCAAAGCATCTTGGTGCGATGCGCCCGCAACTCCTTCGCTCTCTGCTGGACCGTGCGCCGCGCGTGCTCTTATCATCGCTCGCCGCGGATGGCGCAGGCCTCATGTGGGATGCTGAAGGTAGACTCTGGAGCTCCGCGGCCACCAGGCCACGCTTCGGAGCACGCTCGATACACTTTCTAGATCCCGTTACCAGTGAGTTGCCTTTACTGGGCTTTGTTGCTTGCTGAAGGTCGCAGGAGACTGAGCGTGGTATATCCAGACAAAAGGCAGGCCAGACTCATCTCGCGCATCAAGCTTCGCGAGTTACAAATACATATTACCACACCCGCCACTCCGTAACTTGCTGGGAACCCCCAGAGTAACGACCCTCCGCTGGCGCCCCGCCTTTGCGGCCCGCCCCTGGCCGCTACGGTGGGGCTTTTTACCCTTGTTTTCTTCCCTTTGTCATTCCGAGCGCAGCGAGGAATCTGCTGTTCCGCCCCCGCCTGTTATCCTTCCATCAGTTCAACTTCGGAGCGACCTTAGAACTTGCCGCCCATTCTCAACGCCCAGGATATCTCCAAGCAGTTCGGCGCCGTGCCGCTGTTTGAGAGCGTCCGCTTCACCATCTCGGAAGGCGACCGCATCGGCCTGATCGGACCCAACGGCTCCGGCAAGTCCACGCTGCTGCAGATCCTGCTCGGCCACATGGCTCCCGATTCCGGCGAGGTCGCCATCCGCAAACTGGCGCGCATCAGCTACGTCGCGCAGGAATCGCAGTTCCCCGCCGCCGAGACCGTACGCTCCATCCTCGAACACGCCCTTGAATCGGCCGGCACTCCGGTCGCCGACCGTGAGGGCATCGCCGCCGAAACCCTGGGCCGCCTCGGATTCGAAGACTTCTCGGCCGAAGCCGTCACGCTCTCCGGCGGATGGCGCAAGCGCCTCGCCATCGCCGAGGCCCTGGTCGAGCAGCCCGACATATTGCTGCTCGACGAGCCCACCAATCACCTCGACCTGTCCGGCATCGAGTGGCTCGAAGCGCTGCTGCAATCGGCCCCCTTCGCCTGCGTCTTCGTCTCGCACGACCGCTATTTCCTGGAAAACGTCGCCACCTCCATCGTCGAGATCAACCGCGCCTATCCCGACGGCACCTTCCGCGTCGAGGGCAGCTACAGCCAGTTCCTCGAACGCAAAGAGCTGCTGCTGGCCGCCCAGGCCCGCCGCCAGGAGTCACTCGAAAACCGCGTTCGCAGCGAGATCGAGTGGCTGCGCCGCGGACCCCGGGCACGCACCACCAAGGCCAAGGCCCGCATCGACAAAGCCAACGAACTCATCGGCGAATTGGCCGACATAACTTCGCGCGCCCGCACCAGCGCCGCTGGCATCGACTTCTCCGCCACCGACCGCAAGACCAAGCGCCTGATCGAACTCGAAGGCGTCTCGGCCGACCTCGGCGGACGCACCCTCTTCGCCAACTTAGACTTCATCATCACCGCCGGACTCCGTGTCGGACTCGTCGGACCCAACGGCAGCGGCAAGACCACCCTGCTGCGCCTGCTGCGCGGTGACCTCGCTCCCACCGCCGGTGAGATCCGCCGCGCCAACGCCCTGCGCATCGTCCACTTCGACCAGAACCGCGAGTTGGATCCCTCGCTCACCCTGGCCCGCGCCCTGGCCCCCGACAGCGATTCCGTCATCTACGGCGAGCGCGTCATCCACGTTGCCAGTTGGGCCGCGCGCTTTCTGTTCACGGGCGAACAGCTCAACCAGCCCGTCTCGCGCCTCTCGGGCGGCGAGCGCGCCCGCATCCTGATCGCCCGCCTGATGCTGGAACCTGCCGACGTCCTGCTGCTCGACGAGCCCACCAACGACCTCGACATTCAGACCTTGGAAATTCTCGAAGAGAGCCTGCTCGAATACCGCGGCTCGCTCGTCATGGTCACCCATGACCGCTATCTGCTCGACCGCGTCTGCTCGGTCGTCGTCGGACTCGACGGCGTCGGCGCGGTCGAACGTTTCGCCGACTACGCGCAGTGGAACCAGTGGCAGCGCGCCCGCCAGCAGGAGGCCGCCCGCAAGTCAGCCGCCGCCAACGTTGCGGCCCGCGAAGCAGGTTCACCTGCCGGCGATTCCGACGGCCGTCCGGCGAAGAAGAAGTTGTCGTATCTGGAAGCTCGCGAGTACGCCACCATCGAACCGCGCATCGCCAAAGCCGAAGCCGCGCTCTCGGCCTGCCGTGCCGCCTTTGAAGACCCCGCCATCGCCTGCGACGCCCACCGCCTCGTCACCGCTCAGGCCGAACTCGAAGCCACTCAGCAGCGGGTCGATACACTCATCGCCCGCTGGGCCGAACTGGAAGAGAAGAGTAGTTAAGACCGCAACTGGTGGCCCACATCTGCTAACTACGGCAGATCTGCGGCACCCTCGGGTGGACAGACCTGCGCTACCCGCCGCCGAATGTGGGCCACCGGGTATCCAGACAGTCCTCGTCGCGGCGGGAAACCGGAATATCCCCGGGCTTTAGCGAGCCACGGCGCCAGTATGTTCAAATAATTCGCAAAAGTGAGCAATATTGCACAGCTTGCTAATTTCTGAGGTTGATATTTTGAGCAGGGCATTAGCTTCAGGAGTCTTGCGTATGGCAAGAATGGCTAGTAAAAAGGTGGGGTGTTTTTGTGCGGAGCTTTCCGTTTTCAAGCCAGCCAACTATTCCGAAACTCACCTTCACGATGCCGCCGTATCTGTGTTCACTGCTTTGAGCGAGGTCGTCATAGCTGAGGCCGTATACAACGGCGAGAATAATGATGTTCTCGATGGCATTCGTTACTTTGTCCGCAGGATGCCGGAATTGTTGGGACAGATGGCAACCGAGGGCGATCGGGCAGCGACGCGGGACGGCCAGGGCTGAGATCGCACGGTGAGGGGGCTGGCCGGTAGCCCCGAGTTGGCGGTTTTCCAACTTTTAGATCCATAGCAAAGCCGCACCGCCGCCAGTGTATAACCAACCCATGCTCCACCAGACTGCCGTCAAAGGCTTCCTCCGGCCCGACATCTACGACCAGTCCCGCCCCGAATATCCGGCCGACGCCGTTGCGCGCCTGGGCTACGAGTTGAAGCTCACCAGTTCCTCCGTGGTCGTCGAACTCGGCGCCGGCACCGGCAAGTTCACCCGCCTGCTGGCCCAGGCCGCGCCCTCGGGCGCCCGCATCGTCGCCATCGAGCCCATCGAGAACATGCGCCGCAAGTTCGCTACGCTGCTGCCATCGATCGAACTTCTGGATGGCACCGCCGAGCGCCTGCCGCTGCCCGACAGTTCCGCCGAAGCCGTAGTCGCCGCACAGGCCTTTCACTGGTTCGACTACGCGAAAGCCCTGCCCGAAATCAGCCGCGTCCTCAGGCCCGGCCGGATGCTCGGCCTCATCTGGAACATCCGCGACGATTCCATCGACTGGGTCGCCCGACTGGAAGAGATCACCCACCCGCACTCGTATGTCTCGCCGCGCTACGTCAGCGACGAATGGCGGCGCGCGGTTGAGGCCTCAGGCTTGTTCTCGCGTCTGGGTTGCTACGAGTCCCGCCATGCCCATCCCGGAGGACCAGAGACCGTCATCGAACGCGTCGCCTCCTCCAGCTACATCGCCTGCCTGCCACAGGACGAAAAGAGCCGCGTGCTCGAGCAGGTCCACCACCTGCTTGCCACCCACCCGCAGACCGCGGGCAAAGCGACCGTCCCCTTCCCCTACCGCACACCGGTTTATTGGTGCGCCTCGAGCAAGCGCGGTTAGCGCTCATCGCCCTCGTTGCTGCAAAACAAAAAGGCCGCCCTTGGGCGGCCATCCTCACAAGCTCGTGTGCGCTCTCGGCTAGCTCTTCGCCTCCACAAAATCCACCTGCGCCTGGTGCGGAATCACACCCGCCTCATATCCCATCTGCAGAATGCGTCGCACGGCCTCGCGACCCTTCTCGTCGTAAACCACCATGCCTTCGTTCACCCGCATGGCCACAAACTGCTCGACCACGTGCGGATCCATGTCGCGCGCAAACTGCGTGGCGTAGGACAGCGCCTCCTCCCGGTGCTCCAGCGCAAACCGGATGCTCGTCTGCAGCGCCGCGCTGACCTGCGCGCCCAGCTCGGGGCCTAGCGACCGCCGGACGGCGTTGCCGCTCATCGGCAGTGGCAGCTGCTGCGTCTCCTGCCACCAGCGCCCTATGTCCATCACCTTGAACAGCCCGTGCTTCGAATACGTCAGCTGTCCCTCGTGAATGATCAGCCCGGCCTCGGCCTTGCCGTCGATTACCGCCGGAATCACCTGGTCGAACGGCATCTCGACCGTCTTCACCTCGGGCGCAAACAAGCGCAACGCCAGGTAAGCCGTCGTCAGCGTTCCCGGTACCGCCACCGTCAGCGTGCCCGCCTCGCTGGCTGCCACCGGACGGCTGGCCACCACCACCGGGCCATATCCCTCGCCCAGGCTACCGCCGCTGGGCACCAGGGCGTAGTGCTGCTGCGCGTATGGATAGGCATGGAACGAGATCGCCGTCACGTCGTAATGCCCGCCGTTCTCTAACGCCCGGCGGTTCAGCGTTTCGATGTCGCACAAATGGTGGACGAACTTCAGCCCCGGCACCCGCACCTTGTTCGTCGCCAGTCCGTAGAACATGAACGCGTCATCGGAGTCCGGACTGCGCGCGATCGTGATCTCGCGGACCGCATCTGCCGTTACTGTGCTGCCGTTGCCTTCACCTTGCTGCATCAACTCACGCTCAAATCTGGAGGATATAACCCATATAAAATAAACAAAAACAATCGGTTAGCCGCTGACCCTGAACTCCGCTTCGTCTCGACGCCCGCTCGCGACAGCCCCCGGGACACTTCGCCTTTCGGGGTTTACTATCTTGGTTCCCCAAGCCAAAGCCGCTACTTCCTCAGCTTTTTTCGCCTTCTGAGTCGGCAGTTGCCCCTTTGCGGTCCACATCCTCAGGGGCCGCACCTTCCGGAGGAGAAGGGCGCAGATGGCGCAGCACATGGCGGTAGCAGAACACGGCCGCGCCCAGCACCATAACGGTGCAGATCACCAGAATCGAATACAGGATCAACACAGGGTTAAGAGTAACCGATTCCTTTCACTCAGTCAGCATCCAACCGTGCCGCAGCTTTACGGCGAACGGCTGCCGAACCGGGCCTGCCCGCCTCCCGCATCTGCGACTGCAAGAACTGGTGGATCGCCGTCACCGCCCGCTGTTCCTGGCTGGCGACGATCAACTCGGCACCATCCTCAATAGAATGAGCCGTATAGGTCACGCGGTTGCGCATCTCCCGCAGCGTTGCCGCCCCCCCGGTCGCCGGGCTTCGCTCCGTCCGCTCCAGGTTGAAATCGCCGCGCCCGAACTGGGCGGCCAGGACTCTGAGGCGAATCCCGATCTTGCCCACCAGTTCCGCATCATCCGGATCGGCCGCCAGCACCCGTATCACCCCGCCACTGCGCGTGGTCAGAACCCGAATCTCCGTGCTTCGGGCGTCGAATCCCAGGCTGTCACGCCGCAGCCTTGGGCGCGTCGGTGGAGCCGGCTCGGGCTCCTGCGCTGAAGCCGCTACAGGCTCCTCCTGCTGCGCTGAATCTCTGGACTCGCCTGGACTGTTTGCGTCCTGCCGATGCTGCTCAGCAGCGGGACGCCGCTTCAGTTCCGGCACGTCGGGGTCGCGGTCGCGCTGGGCGAGCGCCGTGCCGACGCATAACATTGCGAGGCAATCCAGGAGTGCGACTTTCTTCATCCCCTACCTCTGAGCGATTGGATGCGCGTTGCCGGCTGCGGCCAGGTGCCGCGGCCGGCCTTACTTGAAAACACGAGCCCATGATGGGAGTAGCGGTTGGTTTCCCCCTGTTTGGTCCCCAAAACGCCGCGCTGGCTGCGCCCAGACCCGGCTGAACCAGCTTCAACAATAACCGTGAATACAACCGGGGCGGTTTACTGGAACACTATTGCAGGCCGTGGTTCGATCGTTCCAACACCCCGGTTTTACCCCGAAAACGCCCGCAAATACCCTCTAAATCCAGGAAATACGCTCACCATGGCGCAAGTCGGTTCTGGCGACCACCTGGCGCAGGTCCGCCACCACGCGAACCCGGCATCCATCCGGCGTATCTCCTGCCCGAGTGATCCGGACAGTTGGAGGTTCAGCCAGCCGCGGCGCGCCAATTTCGCCACGGAGGTCGGCCCAAGCAGTCTGAGCGATAGAATCGTCATACATATGATTATTTTTACGTGCTTAAAATCATATACTTACAAATATGTACCCCACTAAAGTAACTGCGGTTTTACATATATAGTGACAACCATCACACAGATGAGTGACTAACCCCCTCCTTTTCACCTTCGCTTTCGCCTAACATCTCATCATTCGGGTGAATTCCCGGATTGCGCCTGCACGCGGCGCAGGGCGACCAAGGTTGTGGGGACCGGGGCACGCCAATTGGGTCTCAAGTCATAAGCAACTGGAGTGCACACCAGCCGTTAACTTTGTGCGGCGCTGCGCCTCATTGCAAGCCGGGCCACTGAGGTGAATCGATGGCAACGCATCCCGTAGATGACATTCTCTCCCGTCATCTCCAGGTCACGGGTAACCTGATCACCGTCCTGCATGAAGTGCAGTCGCACTACAACTATCTGCCGCAGGACGCTCTTTACTATCTCTCCCAGCGCACCGGCATCCCCATCACCCGCCTTTACAGCATCGCCACCTTCTATCACTTCTTCAGTTTGAAGCCGAAGGGCCGCCGCCAGATTCAGGTCTGCACCGGCACCGCCTGCCACGTCAAGGGCGCGGCGCGAGTGATGGATGAGCTGGAACGCAAGCTCGGCGTCAAGGTCGGCGAGACCACGCCTGACCTGCAGTTCACGGTGGACGAGGTGCGCTGCGTCGGCGCCTGCAGCTTCGCCCCGGTCGTAGTGGTCGGCGGCGAGACCTTTGGCGAAGTGGGCGCGCGCAAGATCTCCGACATCATCAAGCGTTACTCGGGCGACGGACCGCAGCCCGCAACTGCGTCCACGCCCGCGTTGGTGCCAACGCCACCCGAGCCCACCCTGATCGCAGCCGCCGCCCAGCGGTCGATCAACGTAAAGGTTTGCATGGGCCTGGGCGGCGTGGCTGCCGGCGCGGTCGACGTGCTCAAGACCTTTGAAGAGACCATGGACGAGCGCGGCCTCAAGTTCACGCTCGGCAAGAAGTGCGTGGACCAGGTCGGCTGCATGGGCTTCTGCGCCAAGGACGTGATCGTCGAGGTCACCATCGACGGCCACATGACCCCCTACCAGTTCGTCAAGCCGCCCATGGTGCAGCGCATCGTCGACGAGCACATCATCGGCAGCCAGCCGGTCGAAAAGTGGCTCGCCGGTCCGGAGTACGCACAGTTCCACTCCCGGCAGAACAAGGTCGTGCTCGGAGCCTGTGGCGTCATCGATCCGGAAGATATTGACGCTTATATCAGCATCGGCGGCTACCAGACCGCCACCCGCGCGCTGACCGCGATGACGCCCGAGCAGGTGGTCGAAGAGATGAAGGCCAGTGGCCTGAAGGGTCGCGGCGGCGCCGGATTCCCCACCGGCCTGAAGTGGGAAGCCGCCCGCAAGGCCCCAGGAGACAAGAAGTATCTGGTCTGCAACGCCGATGAAGGCGACCCGGGCGCGTTCATGGACCGCGCCATTATCGAAGGCGATCCGCATGCCGTCATCGAAGGCATGATCATCGCCGCGCACGCCATCGGCGCCGACGAGGGCTACATCTACATCCGCGCCGAATATCCCCTTGCCGTACAGCGCCTCAGGCACGCCATCCGGCAGGCCCGCGAGCGCGGCTATCTGGGCCAGGGTATTCTCGGCAGCACGCTTGCCTTCGACCTGCAGGTCAAGCTCGGCGCCGGCGCCTTTGTCTGCGGTGAAGAGACCGCGTTGATCGCCTCGCTCGAAGACCAGATCGGCGAGCCCAAGCCGAAGCCTCCGTTCCCGGTTCACAAGGGACTCTGGAATCTGCCGACCTGCATCAACAACGTCGAAACCTGGGCCACCATTCCGAAGATCATCGGCAAGGGCGCGGCCTGGTTCTCCGCGATCGGCAGCCAGAAGAGCAAGGGCACCAAGATTTTTTCGCTCGTCGGCAAGATCAACCGCACCGGCCTCGTCGAAGTTCCCATGGGAATCCCGCTGCGCGAGATCATCTACGACATCGGCGGCGGCATCCCGCAGGGCAAGCGCTTCAAGGCCGTGCAGACCGGCGGACCCAGCGGCGGCTGCATCCCGGCACAGCACATCGACGTGCCTGTGGACTACGAGAACCTCACGGCGGTCGGCTCCATCATGGGCTCAGGCGGCATGGTCGTCATGGACGAAGACACCTGCATGGTCGATGTCGCCAAGTACTTCGTCTCCTTCTGCATGGACGAGTCCTGCGGCCAGTGCACCCCCTGCCGCGAAGGCACCCGCGAGATGGTGCGCCTGCTCAACGACATCACCACCGGCAAGGGCACACCCGAGCACATAACGGCGCTCGAGGAACTCGGCACCGTCGTCCGCGACATGTCGCTGTGCGGTCTCGGCAAGACGTCGCCCAACCCGGTGCTCTCGACCATCCGGTATTTCCGCGATGAGTACGAGGCGCACATTCACGAGAAGCGCTGCCCGGCCGGAGTTTGCAAGGAACTGATCGAGTTCACCATCGACCAGGGCATCTGCAACGGCTGCACGGTGTGCGCGCGGCAATGCCCGCAGCGGTCGATTACCGGAGACAAGAAGCAGCCGCACGTCATCGATCAGGGCTCCTGCATCAAGTGCGGCATCTGCTTCGATAACTGCAAGTTCGGCGCGGTCAAGAAGGCGTAGCCATGGCAACGATCACTTTGAACGGCGAACAGCGCGAAGTATCCGACTCGCTGACGGTGCTGGAAGCGGCACGGGCGGCCGGCGTCGATATTCCCTCGCTCTGCCACCATCCCGGCCTCGGCGCCTACGGCGCCTGCCGCGTGTGCGTGGTCGAGGCCGAGGGTCCGGGCATCCGGAAAGGCCTGCAGGCGTCCTGCACGCTGCCGGTCTCCAACGGTCTAACGGTCATCACCGATTCGCCGGCGGTCCTCAAGGCGCGCAAGCTCGTCTTTGAGCTGCTCGTGGGTCGCTCGCCCGCGGCCGAGCCGCTGCGCGAGATGGCGCGGCGCTACGGCGTCGACAGTTCGCGCTTCGGCGAGGGCGCCCCGCACGACGAATGCGTGCGCTGCGGGCTGTGCGTGCGCGCCTGCCGCGAAAAGATAGGCACGGCGGCGATTTCCTTCGCCGGACGCGGCCAGAGCCGCGTCGTGACCACCGAGTTCAACGCCATCTCCGACCTGTGCATCGGATGCGGCGCCTGCGCGGCCATCTGCCCCACGGGCACGGTCTACGTGGACGACAAGCACGGCGAGCGCGCCATCCGGCGCCGCGAGCTGACGGTGGCGCGCTTCAAGCTCGAACCCTGCATCAGCTGCGGCACGCCGCTGGTGACCGAGAAGTTCCTGATTCGGCGCATGGCGGCGCTGCCGGAAGACGGCCAGCCCGACGTGATCTGCCTCGACTGCAAGCGCAAGCGCACGGCGACCTCGGCCGAGATGCTCGACGATCTCTCGTCGTTGACGTTCTAGATCGCTGAAACAATGTGCGGGTTCCTCAGTGAATGAGCGAGTGAGTATATGAACAAACTGGTAATCGCCGATCCGGGCAAATGCATTGGCTGCCGCACCTGCGAGATCGCCTGCGTGATGGCGCACTCCCGTCCGGGCGCGCTGGCCCAGATGTCGGCCGCGCACTTCATGCCGCGCCTCAAGGTGGTCAAGACCACCCGCGTCAGCACCCCGGTGCAGTGCCGCCAGTGCGAGGACGCGCCTTGCGCCACGGTCTGCCCCACCAAGGCGCTCGTGCAGGAGGACAACTCCGTGCAGGTCGTGCAGTCGCGCTGCATCGGCTGCAAGAGCTGCATGCTGGCCTGCCGCTACGGCGCCATCGAGATCGTGCCCTGCGAGCTTTCCTACGTGGAACGCCCGGCCGGCGGCTCCACGCACGTTGAGGCCTACAAGTGCGACCTGTGCAACGAGCGCGAGGCTGGTCCTTCGTGCATGCAGGTCTGCCCGACCAAGGCGATTTACCTGATCGACGCCGCCGTGCTGGCCGAGGCCACACGCAAGAAGCGGGAGCACGCCGCCTTGGCGCAGGCCAGCGAGAGCGCTGCGCTCGGAGCATAGAGATCCGGGTGCGCCACATCTGCCGCTTTTAGCAGATGTGGGTTTGCAACCGTTGGAATGACGACAGTATGTTGGCCCACATAGGCCCTCTTTGACATATGTGGGATGAGCAAGAGAACCGAACAACAAGGATTCGCACCAAAGAGGATTACCGGAATGGCTGAGAAGGTATTGACGGTTTGTCCGTATTGCGGCGCAGGCTGCACGCTCAACCTGATGGTCGAGGGCGGCAAGATCGTGGGCGCCGAGCCCGCGCCGGGCCGCACCAACCAGAGTGAGCTTTGCCTGAAGGGATACTACGGCTGGGACTTCCTCAACGACACGCAGCGCCTCACGCCGCGTATCAAGAACCCGCTGCTGCGCCGCCACCGTCAGGACAAGTTCGAGCAGGTCTCCTGGGACGAGGCCATCGGCTTCGCCTCCGGCAAACTGGCCGAGGTCAAGGCGAAGTACGGGCCGGACTCCATCATGCTCACCGGCTCGGCCCGCGGTCCGGGCAATGAAGCCAACTACGTCATGCAGAAGTTTGCCCGCGCGGTGATCGGTACCAACAATATCGATCACTGTGCGCGTGTTTGACACGCCCCGTCGGTGGCCGGTCTGGTCGCCACTCTGGGCAACGGCGCGATGAGCAACTCCATTCCTGAGATTGAAGACACCAAGTGCGTCTTCATCTTCGGCTACAACGCAGCGGACTCTCACCCCATCGTGGCGCGGCGCATCATCAACGCCCGCCAGAAGGGCGCCAAGGTCGTCGTCGTCGATCCGCGGCTGACCGAGTCGGCCCGCATCGCCGACCTCTGGCTGCCGCTCAAGAACGGCTCCAACATGGCGCTGGTCAATGCCTTCGTCCATGTGCTGATCTTCGAGAACCTGTACAACCGCGACTACGTGGCCAACTTCACCGAAGGCTTTGAAGAGATGAAGGCCGTGGTGGCCAAGTACACGCCTGAGTATGCGGAGAAGATCACGGGCGTTCCGGCCGCGACCATCCGCCACGCCATGCGCATCTACGCCGCTGCTCCGAGCGCGTTCATCCTTTACGGCATGGGCGTCACGCACTACGGGCAGGCGGTCGATGTGGTCAAGGGCTTGTCCTCGCTGGCTCTGCTCACCGGCAATCTTGGGCGCCCCGGCGTGGGCATCGGCCCGGTGCGCGGCCAGAACAACGTCCAGGGATCCTGCGACCACGGCGCGCTGCCCAACACCTTCCCCGGCTATCAGTCGGTCACCGACCCTGCGGTGCGTGCGAAGTTCGCCAAGGCCTGGGGCGTGCCGTCGCTGCCCGACAAGGTTGGCTGCACGCTGACCGAGGTTCCGCATCTGGCGGAACAGGGCAAGATCAAGGCCTACTACATCTTCGGCGAAGACCTGGTGCAGAGCGACCCGGACGCCGCCAGCGTGCGGCACGCGCTCGGCAAGATGGAACTCATCATCGTGCAGGACATCTTCATGAACAAGACCGCCCTGCACGCCGACGTGATCCTGCCCGCCACCAGCTGGGGCGAGCACGACGGCACGTATTCCACCGCCGACCGTGGCTTCCAGCGCTTCCGCAAGGCCATCGAGCCGCCGCCCAACGTCAAGCGCGACTGGGAGATCATCTCGCTGATGTCCACCGCGATGGGCTATCCGATGAAATACAACAACACCTGCGAGATATGGGAAGAGCTGCGCGTGCTCTCCCCGATGTTCGCCGGCGTCACCTACGAGCGTCTGGAAAAAGAGGGCAGCCTGCAATGGCCCTGCCCCACCCTCGATCACCCCGGCACGCCGTATCTTTATAAAGACAACAAGTTCGACACGCCCAACGGCAAGGGCAAGCTGTTTGCCGCCGAGTGGCGGGCGCCGCTGGAGCATCCCGACGCCGAGTATCCGCTGGTGCTCTCGACCTGCCGCGAAGTTGGACATTATTCGTCGCGCACCATGACCGGCAACTGCGCCGCCCTGCAGACGCTGGCCGACGAGCCCGGCTACGTGCAGATGCACAGCCAGGACGCCGCCCGCCTCGGCGTGCGCGACCAGGAACTGGTCTGGGTCGCCTCGCGCCGCGGCCGAGTCATCACCCGCGCCTCCGTCACCGACCGCGTCAACGAGGGTGCCGTGTACATGACCTACCAGTGGTGGGTCGGGGCCTGCAACGAACTCACCATCCATCACCTCGACCCGATTTCCAAGACGCCGGAGTACAAATACTGCGCGGTGAAAGTCAGCAAGATCGACGATCAGCCTGCCGCCGAACGCCACGTACAGGAAGAGTACGGGCGGATCAAGGCGCAGATGTTCGTATAGGTGATGCGCGGGAACAAACTGGTGCCCCACCTTCGCGGCCTGCTCCTGGCCGCTAAGGTGGGGGTTTTGATTTGCGGAGTGCATCCACCCGCCTCCCGGATGGAGGCAACGAAAATAGCCGAGGGTGCGGACGGAGCGCAGCGAAGGCGCAACCCTGGGAGTTCTGCCGCTGTCCACACCGGCGCCCAGTAGGGGCCCGACGAGCCGCGGCTGCGCTAACCACGCCCTCGCTTTGCTGCTACGATAGAGCTGCAATCACCTTTCAACGTGCGGCAGGTGCGCGGCCGCAGAGGCGCAGATGAAGGATTTTTACATTGCCGACGCCGGCCAGCGGGCCGATGACGCGCGGGGGAAATTTCAGTCGAGCTTCCTGGTGATTTCCAAGCAGCTCAGGCCCAAGAAGAGCGGCGGCGACTTTCTGGCGCTGGTGCTGGGCGACCGCACGGGCACGCTCGAAGCCAAGATGTGGGACAACATCGCGCAGTTCGAAAAGGGTTTCCAGGCCGATGACGTGGTCAACGTAAAGGGCTACGTGAACCGGTTCAACGCGCGGCCGCAGATCATCGTCGAGTCCATCGTGCGCGCCGATCCCGACAAGGTTGATTTCGGCGACTTCCTGCCCAAAACCGACAAGAATATTGACGAGCTCTGGCAACAGCTTCTGGACTATCTTGGGCAGATTCAGAATCCTCACCTGCGCGCCCTGGTCGACGCCTTCACCGGCGACCCGGAGATTGCCACCCGCTACCGCCAGGCGCCCGCCGCCAAGAGCATGCACCACGCCTACATCGGCGGATTGCTCGATCATGTCGTTTCGCTCTTCGCGCTTTGTGAAGCGACGAGCAAGCACTATGCCCTCGTCGATCGCGACCTGCTCTACACCGGCGCGTTCCTGCACGACATCGGCAAGATTCACGAGCTGAGCTACGCGCGTTCGTTTGCCTACACCAACGCCGGACAGTTGCTCGGCCACATGGTGATCGAACTCGGCATGGTCGGCGAGAAGCTGCGCGCGCTCCCGGACTTCCCCCAGGAGCTGCGCATCCTGCTGGAGCATATACTCATCAGCCATCACGGCGAGTATGCGTTTGGCTCGCCTAAGCTGCCCATGTGCCCCGAGGCGCTGCTGCTGCACTACCTCGACGACCTCGACTCGAAGATGGAGAGCATGCGGGCACAGTTTGCGCGCGAGGAAGACAACAGCGGGCCGTGGACCAGTTACAATCCTGCGCTGGCGCGTACGCTGCTGAATCCGCGGAAATACCTCGACCCAACCGGCTCGGCGGCCAAAGAAGCCGAGGCGGCGGCAGCCGAGTAGACAACACCGGCACGGCGTTCTTCATTGACGCCGACCCGGCTCTGATAGCACTCTGGCTGCGGAAACCAAGATGCGGCTCGACCTGAAGCGGCTGCGCTTTCTCACCTTCGATTGCTACGGCACTCTCATCGACTGGGAGACAGGCATCCTGTCGGTCTTGCGGCCCATGCTGGCCGCCCGCGGCATCGACACCACCCCTGGGGCGATTCTCCACCTGTACGGCGAATTTGAAGCCCGCGCCCAGCGGGGGCCCTACCGCCCCTACCGCAAGATTCTGGAGCAGGTGGTCGTCGATTTTGGCACCCGTCTGGACTTTGAACCTACTCCTGCCGAGCTTCAGTCGCTGGCGGCTTCCCTGCCCAGTTGGCAGCCCTTTCCCGAGACCGTGCCCACCCTGAGGAAGCTCGCCGCACGTTACCAGCTCGTAGTTATCTCTAACATAGATAACGACTTATTTGCCTCGGCCGCCCGGACGCTGAAAGTGCCGTTCCGCACCGCGGTCACCGCCGAGCATGTCCGCAGCTATAAGCCCGCCGAAGCCCATTTTCGCCTGGCGCTCGAGCGTCTGGGGGCGCAACCGGGAGAAGTCCTGCACATCGCCGAGAGCCTTTACCATGACATAGCCCCGGCGCGTGCCCTCGGCTGGCCCTGCGTCTGGGTCAACCGGCGCAAGGCAAAGGGAGAGTTTGGAGCTACTCTGCCCGCCAAAGTGCGTCCTGATTTTGAGGTTCCTAATCTAAAGTTACTACTTGAAGCTGTACTAAAGTGAACTTCGGAAAACGGAAATAATTGCGGCACCTCGCCGTTCCCGAGGATAATCTACGCAACAGTGGTGGATTCAATGATGCTCAGGAATGCAACATCGCCGGAGCCGCCGCCCGTCTCTGCCTCGCAGGTGAGCACCGTCCAGGACGGGTTGCGCCGGCTCGAGCGGGTGGACTGGTCGCTGCTGGTCACAGCCATCATTCTGATGCTGCTGCTGGCCTTCGGCCTGCATTCCTACACCCTTGTCCCTGCCCCGTCGCGCTCCGTTGAGACGCTTCATCACATCAGCTTCGGCCTCATCGGTCTGGTCCTGGTGTTTGCGCTGTTTGCCGTCCACAAACACATCCTGGTCAACCGGCTGCGCCATCAGCTCGCCTCGCAGATGAATCTGGCCGCCGCGCTGCAGAGCCGCGCCGAGGTCTTTCACAAGCTCGCCATCCTCGATCCGCTCACCGGTCTTTACAACCGCCGCTTCGTCATGCAGCAACTGCCGGTCGAGATGGCCCGCTCCGAGCGCTGCGGTTACCGGCTGACGGCTCTTATGATGGACTTGAACGGCCTGAAGGCGATCAACGACCAGCATTCGCATCTGGCCGGCGATCTGGCATTGCGTGAATTCGCCACCGCCATCCGCAAGGCAATCCGCAGCTCCGACGTGGCGGTCCGTCTGGGCGGCGACGAGTTCCTTGTCATTCTGCCGGACTGCGACGCCGGAGCGGTTGAGCGCATCCTGGCCCGCCTGACCGATCTCTCGTTCACCTTCCGCGGAACCCGCGTTCCCATCACCTATGCCGCTGGATGGGCCGAATACACCGAGCAGGATAGCCCGGAAGAGTTGCTGGCCCGCGCCGACCAGAAGCTTTACCAGGACAAGCAGACCGGTTCGGCCGTCAAGCGCGCCCGCGCCGCCAACGACGACCTGCGCGAAGCCGAAAAGATGGAGCTGATGGGCCGCTTCACCGGCACCGTGGCGCACGAATTCAACAACCTGCTGACGACCATCAAGGGATACTCCGAGCTGCTCATGCAGCGCGCCGGGCAATCGGCCGGGCCTTCCGCCGCGCTCGAGCACATTCACCGCGCGGCCGAACGCGCCGGTAAGCTGACCGGGCAGTTGCTCGCCTTCAGCCGACGCCAAGGGCTCGATCCCCGCCCGCTCAACCTTCCCTACGTGCTATCTGCCATGGACATGCTCTTGCAGCGCCTGGTCGGCGAGCGCATTCAGCTCACCATCTCCGCCGAGTCCGGCGTGCACAACATCATCGGCGACGAAGGCCAGATGCAGCAGGTCATTATGTACCTGCTCTTCAACGCCCGCTCTGCCATCGCCCGGCAGGGAAGCATCGGCATCGAAATCAGCGACTACTCCATGGACTCCGGCTTCGTCGCCGCCAACCCCGGTTCCCGGGTCGGCCATTACGTGCGCGTCACCGTGCGCGACAGCGGCAAGCGCCGCAACGAGTCGGCCTGCCGCCACCTGTTCGAGCCGTGGAGTTGCGCAGCCGCGCAGGACCGTCCGCGCCTCGGACTGGCAACGGTGTACGGCGTGCTCAAGCAGATGGGCGGCTACATCCTGATTGAGAGCCAGGAAGGCGATGGCAACCGCGTCACCATCTTCCTGCCATGGGCTGAAGCAGCCGCCGACGCAGTCGCCGCTGCCCCCGAACCGGTGCCGGTTGCCGTGGCCAATGTTGAAGGCCGCCGCGTGCTGGTGGTGGAGAATTTCGATGGGCTGCGCGAGTTCATGCGCGACTGCCTGCAGGAGTCGGGCTACCCCGTGCTGGAGGCGGCCAATGGCGAGCAGGCCATCCAGATGGTGGCCGACAGCGAACAACCGCTGCACGTTCTGATTTGTGATGTGGTGCTGCCCGGAATGAGTGGGCTCGAGCTGGCCGATTGCATTACCGCGCAGAGCCGGAACATACAGGTTCTCTACATTGCCGGATACAGCGAAGACGCCAACCTTTACCGCGAGTGGTTGCACGGCTCCGGGCATTTCCTGGCCGCGCCCTTCAGCACCGATGATCTGCGCCGCGAGTTGGCGCAGATGGAGCGGGAGAGCCTCAAGGCCGCGATTCCAGCGCGTCCGCAGCATTTCGCCGCCACCCTTTAGCCGCGGCGCGCGGCGCCGCCGGCCCCTGCCCTACTGATTCACCGGTATCTTGATGATCTTCTTCTGGATGGCGTAGGTCACCAGCTGCGCTTTGTTGTGGATGTCGAGCTTGCGCATCAGGTTGAACTTGTGCGCCTCCACCGTCTTCACGCTCAGCGCCAGCAGCACGGCGATTTCCTTCACCGAGTTGCCCTCGGCCAGCAGCTTCAGGATCTCTCTCTCCCGTGGCGTCAGCGTCGAGATGCGCGGGCGCATCTTCGCATCGTGCACGCGCGAGCGGAAGTCCTCCACCAGCTTCGACAGCACCTGCGAGCTCAGGTACTTGCCGCCCTTGTACACGTCGCGCACCGCGGTGACCAGCTGCGCCGCGGGCGTGTCCTTAAGGACGTAGCCCGCCGCTCCTACTTCCAGGCACTGCACCAGGTAGTCCTCGTCCTCATACATCGTCAGGAACAGCACCTTCGTCTCGGGACGGTTCTTACGGATGTGGCGTGCTGCCTCGAAGGATGACAAGCCCGGCATGCCAATGTCCATCAGCACCACGTCAGGACGCAGCTCGCGGGCTTTTTCCACGGCATCGCCCGCGTCCGGGGAATCACCCACCACTTCGAAATCGGATTCGCTCTCCAGCAGGCGGCGCACTCCCTGGCGGAACAACGTGTGGTCATCCACTAACAGGCACTTGATCTTCGGCATATCTACACCTTCCAGGCTAGTTGGCCTTGTTTCGCAGGGCGGAACCGCGTGCGCCCCGCCCTATCCGCTCTTGTCGCGGGCCGCCGCTCGAGCGGCGGGCCGGCAGCCCCCGGCAGCTTTCCTGCGCTGCCTCGATCCGCGTTTAATTCGGGCGGTACGCACCGCCAGTTGAGGCCGGACGCTCGGGCCGCGCGATGAGCGTCTCCAGTCCACTGCGCACCGCCGGCACCATGATCTCCAGGCGCGTGCCCTTGCCCTTCGCCGAGCGGATACTCACCGTCCCGCCCAGCATCGAAATCCGCTCTTTCATCCCTTGCAGCCCAAAACTCTGACGCCCGCCGCCGTCGTTCTGACGGCTGATGCCCACGCCGTCGTCTTCCACGCTCAGATGCACAAAGTTCGCATCGCGCGACATCCGGATCTCCACCGCCTTCGCCTGTGCGTGCTTGGCCACGTTGTGCAGCGCCTCCTGCACCACGCGGTACATAGCGCTCTCCACGTCGCTATCGAGCCGCCCGAAGTCGCCGTCGATGGCAACGCGTGCCCTGATGTTCGTCGCCTTCGTTAGGTCCTTGGCTTCCTTGCGGATGGCCGAGACCAGCCCCAACTCCTCGAGCACCAGCGGCGAAAGGCGCCCCATGATCCGCCGCAGTCCGACCACCGCCCGGTCCACCACGTCCAGCACTTCCTGCACCTTTTCGCGCCCGCCGGCGTTCTTGGTGGCGCCTTCCAGCATGCCGAGATACAACCGGATCACCATCAGCGCCTGCCCGGTTTCGTCGTGCAGTTCGCGGCTGATGTGCTTGCGCTCCTGCTCCTGCACCCGCAGCAGGTGCGCCGAAAGCTCGACAATCCGGATCTCCCGTTCGCGCAGCGCATCGGTGATGCGCGCGCGCTCGATCGCCAGCGCCGAGCGGTCGGCAATCGCCCGCAGCAGCTCGCGCTCAGTGGGCAGCCATTCATAGCGCTGGCGGAAGCCGATCAGCAACACGCCGGTCACCTGGTCCCCGATCTTCAGCGGCACGCCCCACAGGGCGCGCGCATGCTGCCGCAGCACCGGGTTCAGCGCTCCATTGGAGTGCGTCAGGTCGGGCAGCATCCCCGGCTCCCCGCTGGCAAAAATCTTGCCCGAGAAACCCTGCCCCGGGCGGATTGCCAGGTCGCAATCCATCGGCTCTTCAAAACCAACCGCCGCCCGGACATGCAGCGTATTCGTCTCGGCGTCGCGCATCAGCAGGACCCCGACGGCCGCATTGAACGTCTCGGTTGTGATCTGCAGCACCCTCCGCAGCAGTCCGTCCAGCGTCGTCGCAGCCAGTTCGCAGTCCAGCACCGCCACCATCGCCGCCGACTCTTTCTTTTGGGTATCGAAGTACGCGCCCGACAGGGCCACGAAGATGGCCGATGACAACATGTCCAGCGTCGCCCGCCCCTCACTGCGCTGCTCCTCCGGCAGGGTGGCCAGGGTCGGTTCAGCGGCCTGCTGCCATAAGTCCAGCGAACGGGCGATCGCACGAGTGTCTAACTGCAGCTTCGCCAGCCGCGTACCGTAGTAAGTCAGGTTCTCGAACAGATCCTCGTACCGCCCGTTACGGCAGAAGCGCAGGGCGCAGCCGATGCCGACGCGCTCCAGCACGCCCAGCACGACAGCGTCGAAAGCGAACTCGGCACCCATAAGGCGGCGCCATCTTTCATCGATTTCGTCCAGCCGCGCACCAAGACGATTGGCGACCTCCGTACTGGCCCGGCGAGAACTTGACTTCATAGGCAACATCGGGTGAAGACCTTTGTACTCTCTTGCGATTTACTCTCGTTTGCGTGTTTACCGAACCGTAATCTGCTTCGATCGCAGCAATCAGACAATCAGCGCAAACCAACCCAGAAACCGAGAAGAACACAATCGAACTGTTTATTTACCATCTAATGCCACAGATGATAACCTTCTAATTATCCTGCGTAGCACTCTTGCAGTACGGCGATGGATACCTCCGGGCGATGACGCTGGTGATAGGGCTCGATGCTTCGCCCCGCCGTCGGCCATCGGATACAATGGATCGTTTATGTTTCGCTTTTCAACAGCTGGGGAATCGCACGGAGAAGCGCTGGTAGCGCAGGTTTCCGGTATGCCTGCGGGCGTGCCGGTCGATATGGCATTGGTAGACCGCGAGTTGTGGCGGCGCCAGCAGGGCTTCGGCCGCGGCGGACGGCAGAAGATTGAAACCGACCGGGCCCATGTGCTGAGCGGCGTGCGGCACGGCAAGACCATCGGTTCGCCGATTGCCATGCTGGTGGTCAACCGCGACTGGAACAACTGGCAGGAGTCACTGCCCATCGGCGCCGGCGATCCCGCCCGCCACAAGCCGGTGCGCTCGCCGCGCCCTGGCCATGCCGACCTCGCGGGCGCGCTCAAGTTCGATTTTCCCGAGGCACGGTACGTGCTCGAACGCTCTTCGGCGCGCGAAACCGCGGCGCGTGTAGCCGCCGGCGCGTTCGCCAAGCTGTTGCTGCGCACGCTCGGTATCGAAGTCTTAAGCCACGTGATTGTTGTAGGCAGAACTCGCCTCACTCAACCGGTCGAATGGGAACAGTTGCAGGCGCTGTGCGCCCGCGACGAGGTGGTCCTGAACTGCGCCGACCCCGAAAGCGAGCAACGCATGCGTCAAGAGGTAGATGCTGTGCTCCGCACGGGTGATTCAGTAGGTGGAGTCTTCGAGGTGGTGGCGCACCGCGTGCCTCCCGGTCTGGGAACGGTCGCCAACTGGGACGAGCGGCTCGACGCCAGGCTTTCGGCTGCGGTCATGTCGATTCAAGCAGTTAAGGCCGTCGAAATCGGCGAAGGCGTCGCCGCCGCCTACCTGCCCGGCTCCGCGGTGCACGACCCCATCGGCTGGGCTGGCCGTGAGACCCCCGAAAGCCGCTTTACCGGCTTTACCCGGCCCAGCAACCGGGCTGGCGGACTAGAAGGCGGCATCACCAACGGCGAGGATCTTGTCGTCCGGGGCTATTTGAAGCCCATCGCCACCCTGCGCCGTCCGCTCGAGTCGGTCGATTTCCAGAGCCGCGAGAAGGTGGCGGCGGCCTACGAACGCTCCGACGTTTGCGTGGTCCCGGCGGCGGGCGTGGTGGGTGAGGCCATGGTGTCGCTGGTGCTCGCCGCAGCCGTGCTCGAGAAGTTCGGCGGCGACAGCCTGACCGAGCTTTTACGGAATTTTCACGGATACTCGGAGCAGCTGCGAAACTATTAGCGTATTGCGCCATCTGTTATAAGCAGAAGTCCCGGCCTGAGCCGGGCGGAAACGGCAGTCTGATTCGCCCATGATTTATCCCATTGTGTTGTACGGTGACCCGATTCTGGATCGGCCCACGGAACCTGTTACGGCCTTCGACGACGACCTCAGAAAACTCGTCGACGATATGTTTGAGTCCATGTACCACGCCAAAGGCGTTGGCCTGGCGGCCAACCAGATTGGCTTCGCCAAGCGTCTGGCCGTCATCGACGTCAGCTTCAAGGAAGACCCGGCCAAGATGATCGTGCTGGCCAACCCGCAGATCATTTCAAAGGAAGGCAGGTCCCGGATGGAAGAGGGCTGCCTCTCGCTGCCCGACATTCGCGAGGACGTGACCCGCGCCAAGACGGTTACCGTCCGCGCTCAGGACGCCTACGGCAAGACGTTCGAGATCACCGGCGACGACCTGCTGGGGCGCGCCCTGCAGCACGAGGTCGATCACCTGGACGGAAAGCTCTTCATCAACCACGTCAGCGCCCTCAAGCGTGACCTCATCAAGCGCAAGATCCGCAAACTGATGCGCGACGGCCAGTGGTAAGCCCCGGCGGTGGCACACCGATGAACATCGTATTTTGCGGAACTCCGGCGTTTGCTGTGCCCGCCCTGCGGGCTCTGGTCGAGGCCGGTGATTTCTCCGTGCGGCTCGTCGTCTGCCAGCCCGACCGCCCCAGCGGTCGCGGCATGGAGTTGACCGCCCCGCCCGTCAAGCAGCTCGCCTTGGAGCACGGCATAGCCGTCGCCCAGCCGGAGAAGATCAAGAACAACGAGGAATTCCGCAGCCAGATCGAGGCCGCCCGGCCCGACGCCATCGTGGTCGTCGCCTACGGCCGCATCATCCCCCCGTGGATGCTCGCGCTTCCGCCGCTCGGCAACATTAACCTGCACGCCTCGCTGCTGCCGAAATACCGCGGAGCCGCCCCCGTGCAGTGGGCCATCGCACGCGGCGAATCCGTCACCGGCAACACCACCATGCGCCTGGACGAAGGGCTCGACACCGGCGACATCCTGCTAACCCAGCAGCTTGCCATCCACGACGACGACACCGCCGAGACCCTGCTCGAACGTCTTTCCGCAGCCGGCGCGCCGCTGCTGCTCGAGACGTTGCGCGGGCTGCAGGCCGGCACCATCACGCCCACCCCGCAGGACCACCAGGCCGCCACCCTCGCCCCGCCGCTCAAGAAAGACGACGGGCTCATCGATTTCAATCTCCGGGCGACTACGATCGTCCACCGCATGCGCGGCTTCACGCCATGGCCCGGCGCCTACACGGTCCTTCGCGGAAAAACTGTGAATCTGTGCAAGTTGCGTTCCGCGCCCGAGCTGAGGCAGCCTCCGGCTCTGGGGCAGTTGCACGCGGAGGGCGCGCGGCTTTATGTAGGCTGCGGCGAAAACACGACGCTTGAAATCCTCGAACTTCAGCCCCAGGGCAAGCGCCGCCTCCCGGCCCGCGACTTCCTCAACGGCTACCGCCCGCAAGAGGGCGAACGGCTGGGCTGAGCGGCGACGTTTCCTCCCTTTGTCTTTTCCTGTCGGGTGCCCCAGGTTCCGCGCCGCGCTTTTCGGCGCTAACCTGGGACGAATCCCCAGTTGGGGTTCCACCCACGCTCGCACCCCAGTTCCCCTTGTCATTCCGAGCGCAGCGAGGAATCTGCTGCGCCCCCTCCTCCAATTACCCGATTCCCCGATTGCTCAATTACCTAATTCCACAGCGTACAATCCCATCATGCCCGTTTCTCCCGCACGCCTGAAGGCCTTCGAGATCCTGCTCCGCATTGAGCGGCAGGCGGCTTATTCTTCTGAACTTCTCAACTCCGACGCCGTCGCCGATCTGTCTCCGGCCGACCGCTCGCTCGCCATGGAACTCGTCATGGGAGTGCTCCGCTGGCGCTCGCGGCTGGACGCCACCGTGGCCAAGTACTCATTTACTCCCTTTCGCAAGCTCGACCTCGAAGTGCTGACTTCGCTGCGCCTCGGGGTCTACCAGCTCGAGTTCTTGGAACGCGTCCCGGCCCGTGCGGCCATCAACGAAAGCGTCGAACTGGTCAAGCACGCCCGCAAAGCTTCGGCCGTGCCACTCACCAACGCCGTGCTGCGCAAGATTCCCAAGACGGCCAACGCCGACCGCGCCGCTCGTCATGCCGCCAGCTTTGCCGCCGATCCGACCTCCAGTGCTCCAACGGCCACCGATGCCCCGGCCCAGCTCGCCGCCGCCTTCGCGCATCCCCTCTGGCTGGTCGAGCGCTGGGTAAAGAATTACGGTGCGGCGGCGGCCGAAGCCATCTGCCGCTCCGGCCAGACCGTGCCCACCACGACCCTGCGGCTGGCTCCCGGTGCCGACGAAGTCTCATGGCTCGACCTTGACGTCGAGTTTGCACCCGGCCTACTCCTGCGCTCGGCCCGCCGCCTCGTCTGCGGCCACCCAAACGTAGCCGCGTTGGCCATCCAGGACGAAGCCTCGCAGCTGGTCGCCGCCCTCATTGGCAACGGGCAGCGCATCCTCGATTGCTGCGCCGCTCCCGGTGGCAAGACCGCCGCCATCGCCGAGCGCAACCCGTCAGCCGAAATCACCGCCATCGACCTGCATCCGCACCGCGTGCGCCTCATGCAGCAGTTGCTGCCTGCCCCCAACGTGCGGCTGCTTGCGGCCGACGCCAGCGCCCTGCCGCTCGATCGGGGCTATGACCGCGTGCTGGCCGACGTACCCTGCTCGGGCACCGGCACCTTTGCCCGCAATCCGGAAATCAAGTGGCGTCTTAAGCCCGCCGACCTCGTCGACCTGGCCGCGCGCCAGCAGGCCATCCTGACCGGCGCGCTCGCGCAGTTGGCCCCCGGCGGCCGTCTCGTCTATTCCACCTGCTCGCTCGAACCCGAAGAAAACGAAGGCGTCGTCGAGGCCGCGCTGCGCGATGTCGAGGGCGTCTCCGTGGTCGATATCCAGCAGGAGCTGGCCCGCCTGCGCGACTCCGGCGAACTCGTCTGGACCGACCTCGCCGCGCTGACCCGCGGCCCCTACCTGCGCACCCTGCCCGGCCTGCATCCCTGTGATGGGTTCTTCGCCGCCGTCCTGGAACGCCGGGGCTGAACCAAACAACCCAATTACCCCGCCCCGCCACCGGTGCGACAATCATGCGGACTACGTCCTGCCCCACCCGGCGCATCGTAATCGCCGAGTGGAAACGGCAGGTCCCAAGGTGACGTTATGAAGATTGCCGCCTGGTTGTTGCTTGCGCTGGCACTGAGCACCGTGGCGACGGCGGAGGGACAAACCGTGAAGAAGGCCACCCCGAAAGCCGCTCCGGCAAAGGCGCAGGCCCCGGCCCCGGTTGCCGCTGCCACGCCCTATTCCACCGCCCCGCAGGTGGACGCGCTGGCCGCGCGCTTTACCCCCACCTCGCTGCGCTCCGACCTCACCGGGCTCTCCGGTGGCGACCGTGAAGCGCTTGCGCGCGTGATCGACGCCGCGCGCATCATGAACGACCTCTACCTCGACCAGCTCTGGAGCGGCAACCGCGCCCTCCACCAGCGCCTCCTGCAGGACCAGACCGCGCTGGGCCGCGCGCGCCAGCACTTCTTCTGGATCAACCGGGGCCCGTGGGACGAACTCAACGAGTACCGCTCCTTCCTGCCCGGCGTGCCTCCGCGCAAGCTGGCGGGAGCCAACTTCTATCCCGAGGACATGACCAAGGGCGAGTTTGAAGCCTGGGTTCGCACCCTGCCCGCCGCGCAGCACGCCCTGGCCACCAGCTTCTACACCGTCATCCAGCGCGGGGCCGGCGGCAAGCTGCTGGCGATTCCCTACAGCGACGCCTATCGCCCGTCGCTCGAGCGCGCCGCCCGGCTGCTCAAGTCCGCTGCCACCGCCACCACCAGCCCCAGCCTGCGGCGCTTCCTCAACCTGCGGGCCGACGCCTTTCTCTCCAACGACTATTACGCCAGCGAAATCGCCTGGATGGACATCGACGCCCCGCTCGACGTCACTATCGGTCCCTACGAGACCTACAATGACGAGCTGTTCGGCTATAAGGCGGCATTTGGGGCCTTCATTGGCGTGCGCGATGAGCGCGAGACCCAGCGGCTGGCCATCTTCTCCAACCACCTTCAGCTAATCGAGAACAACCTGCCCATCGAGCCCCGCTTCCGCAATCCGAAGCTCGGCGCCTCGGCCCCCATTCGCGTCATCGACGAACTGTTCTGCGCGGGCGACGCCGCGCACGGCGTGCAGACCGCCGCCTTCAACCTGCCCAACGACGAGCGCGTGGTGCGCGAAAAGGGCGCCAAGCGCGTCATGCTCAAGAACGTGCAGGAGGCCAAATTCCGCAGCGTGCTGGTGCCCATGGCGCGCCGCGTGCTCGGCCCCAAGGCTGCCGCCGACGTGAGCTTTGAGATGTTCTTCACCCACATCCTCGCCCACGAGTTGACGCACGGCCTCGGCCCGCACGAGATCACCGTCGGCGGACGCCGCACCAACCCACGGCTGGAACTCAAGGACCTTTACTCAGCAATCGAGGAAGCCAAGGCCGACGTGACCGGGCTGTTTGCCCTCCAATATCTGATGGACCATGCCGCCTCGTTGCGCCTGGAGCGCGTGCTGCCCTCCGACGAAGCCGCGCAGCGCCAGCTCTACGTCACCTATTTGGCCTCGGCCTTCCGCACCCTGCGCTTCGGCCTCAACGACGCGCACGGCAAGGGCATGGCCCTGCAGTTCAACTTCTTCATCGACCGTGGCGCGTTCTTCGAGCGTCCCGACGGCACCTTCGCCGTCAATGTGCCCAAGATGAAGACCGCAGTGCGCGACCTCACGCGCCAGTTGCTGATGCTCGAAGCCACGGGCGATTACGAAGGCGCACGCCGCCTGCTGATCTCGCTCGCCGTCGTGCGGCCCAACCTGCGGCGCACGCTCTCGAAGCTCAACGACCTGCCGACCGACATCGAACCCATCTTCACCGCCGCCGACAAGGCCAGCACCACCGAGGCCCGCCAGACGCCGGTGACGAAAAAAGTCGTGCGCTAAAGCGGCGCGGAATCTAATGCATTGATCCGCTGTCCGGCTCGCTTGCTATGCGAAAGTCCCTGGGAATCCTGCTCGTGTTGCTCTGCGCGGCTTGCACCAGTGCCGCCGCCCAGACGTATCTGCTCGCCTCGCCCGCCCGCGTCGAGAACCGCCTCGGTCAGTTCGGCGGGAACGACACCAGGCGCGAACGCACGCTGAAAGACATGTTCGCCTCGGCCGGTTGCCCGCAGCTCAGCGAACAGCCGGTCAAAAGGGCTGAAGCAGCCCAACGTGATCTGCGTCCTGCCGGGAACCGGCGGCGAGGTCGTGCTGGTAGGCGCTCACTTCGACCACGTGGCGCGCGGCTCCGGCGTGGTGGACAACTGGAGTGGCGCCTCCCTGCTCCCCAGCCTGCTCGAGAGCCTCAGCGGACAGCCGCGCCGGCACACCTTCATATTCGTCGGCTTTTCCGGGGATGAGCAGGGTGAGGTCGGATCCAACTTCTACGTCAAGCAGCTGTCACCCGGGCAGAAGTCTCATCTCCAGGCGATGGTCAATCTCGACACCTTGGGGCTGGGTCCTCCCAAGGTCTGGGCCAGCCGCGCCCACCCGATGCTGGTGCGCGCTCTGGGCATGGTCGCGCATCTGCTCAACTCTCCGCTGGCCGTCACCGACGTCGACCAGGTCGGCAGCACCGACAGCGAGCAATTCCGCGCGCAGCAGATTCCGGCCGTAACCATCCACTCGCTCACGCAAGAGACGCTGCGGGTCCTGCACTCCCCGCACGATACGCTGAAAGAAATCAAACTGGCGGACTATTACGAGAGCTACCGGCTGGTAGCCGCCTACCTGGCATTTCTGGATGAGCAGTGGCCGCCGCCCGGGACTGGAGAAAGCCCGGGGAGAGCGGAATCACTGGTTCGGCCGTCCACCGGCGCCGCTGCCAACCCTCGTTAGCAGCCGGCCTTTTCGACCGATAGGGTGTTCCAGTCGATGACGTCCATGATCTCGTGCACCCGCGGGATGTGGCAGAGCTGCCCGAGCCGCGACCAGCAGCGGTGAATCTCCGGATCCTCATGCGCGTCGTGGCGGGCCTGTTCGTTCGTCCAGTAGCGGATGTTGATGAAGTAGGTGGGTTCGCGGCGGCTGCGCAACAGCGTGTTCCTGCTATAGCCCTTGGCTTCCATCAGCGCGTAGAGCCTATGAATCACTGCCAAAAGCTCTTCTTCATCGTTTGTCGTCGGCTCCATCACGGCAATCGAAACCAGTGGATCAGTCATGCAGGCACAGTCCTCCCCCCGGAGTTTTTCCGTATCGATCATCGGATTCTCACTGATTTCCGCGTCCGCGTAAAGAGCTAAAACGCGGAAGGTGACGCCGCTCCGCGGGTTTTTCTCCATCCGCGCCCCGCACCATCTGCAGGCGCATCAGGTTGGTCGAGCCGGAGGTCATGCGGGTGCCGGTGACCACGCCCATGATGTCGCCCGGAGCCACCACTCCCAGTTGGCGCAACTGCTGCTCGGCAAAGTCGGAAAGTTGACCGGGTGCTTGTCCATGCTCGGCAGTCAGGGGATGCACGCCCCACAGCAGGTTGAGCCAGCGGCCCACCGTCCGGTCGGGCGTAAAGGCGTAGATCGGCGCCGGCGGCCGATACTTGGAAATCAGCCGCGCCGTGGTGCCCGTCTGCGTAAAGACGGCGATCGCTTTCATGTTCAGTTCGCGCGCGGCATGAGCCACCGACTCGCAGATCGTCTCCTCGATCGAAAGCCCTCCCGGCACGCATCCGTCGAGCATCGGATCCGGCGCACGCCGCGCCATGTCGGCCTCGGCCTCTTCCACGATGCGCGCCATCATGGCCACCGCCTCGGCCGGGTACTGCCCAATCGCCGTTTCGCCCGATAGCATCACCGCATCCGTGCCGTCGAAAATGGCGTTCGCCACGTCGCTGGCCTCGGCGCGCGTCGGTCGCGGATGCTCGATCATCGACTCCAGCATCTGCGTCGCGGTGATGACCGGCTTGCGGAATCTTGCGGCCCGCCGAATGATCTCTTTCTGGATGATGGGCACGCGCTCCGGCGCTAGTTCCACACCCAGGTCGCCGCGCGCCACCATGACCGCGTCGGCCACCGCCAGAATCGCGTCCAGATGCTCGATTGCCTGCGGCTTCTCCAGCTTCGCCACCACCGGTGGAGCGCCCGCGCGATCGCCGATCAACCGCTTCAGCTCGGCCACGTCGTCGGCCGAGCGCACGAACGACAGCGCCACCAGGTCCACTCCCTGCGCCAGCGCAAACTCCAGGTCGGCGCGGTCTTTCTCCGTCAGCGACGGTACCCCTGCCGCCGCGCCGGGAATGTTGATTCCCTGGTGCTCCTTGAGCACTCCCCCTGTCACCACCTCGCACACGAGGTCGTCGCCCGCCACGGCTACTACCCGCAGCTCCATCAGGCCGTCGGAAAGCAGCAGGCGGTCTCCGGCCTGCACCTCGCGCGCCAGCGTGGACAGGGTCGTCGCAAACAACGCCGCCGTGCCTTCAATGTCGCGCGGCGTAATGGTGACGGTAGCGCCGGTTGTCAGCATCACTGGAGTGTGCCCGGCAAGCCTTCCCGTCCGGATTTTCGGCCCCTGCAGATCGGCCATCAGCGCCACCGTGCGGCCCTCGGCTTCGGCCACCCGGCGCAGGCGCGCGATCATCGCGGCATGGTCGGCATGGTCGCCGTGCGAGAAGTTGAGCCGCGCCACGTCCATGCCCCGGCGCAGCAGTTCGGCCAGCATCGCATCCGTGCTGGTCGCCGGACCCAGGGTGCAAACGATCTTGGCTTTGCGAAACAAAACTCTCTCCTGAACGGGGTGGCACGATTCAGCACTCATGATCAGCTTCCTTAGCTTTCAGGTCCGGGGACTTGGGGAGCGGCTTCGGCCCGCGCCGGACGCCACCGCCGCCATCACCCGGCAGAGGCTTTGCTGTCGGGCAGGGGGGGGGCCGAGCCTGGGTCCTTGCAAGCGCCTCCGCGCGGATGGAGCAGCGCGTTGAATTCCGCGCCGATCAGCACAATGCAGGAGAAGATGTAAAGCCAGATCAGCAGCACAACCGCCGTGGCCAGAGACCCGTATACCACGCTATAGACCGCCACGCGCGACACGTACATGCCGAAGCCCAGCGTAGCCGGGAACCACACGCAGCTCGCCAGCGCCGCGCCCGGCAGCACGCTGTGCCACGGCAGCGTGCGCGGCACCGCGAAGTGGTAGATCAGCAGCATCACCGCCACGCTGGTCAACAGCCCGATGGCCCAGCGCCCCAGCGTCCACAGCAGCAGGATCAGCACCCCGACTTCGTGCTCAGTGTGCCAGAGCACCCAGGTCTCGATTACGCTGCCGAAAGCCACCAGCGCGGTGGCGAACATCAGCGGGATGCCGGCCATCAGCACCAGCCCGATGGCGATCAACCGCTCCCTGACGACGCCCCACACTTTCGGAAACTGGTAGGCGTTGCGGAAGCCCTCCATCCAGGACAGCATCGCGCCCGAGCCGGTCCACAGCGTCACCAGCGACGTGGTGACCAGAAAGCGCACGGGACGTTCCTGCGCCTTGAAAAAATACGCCTGCCCAAGTTCGGCGGCGCCGGGGGGGAAAATGCTGCCGATGGCGTGCGTGATCTCCCGGCCTAACCCCGACGCACGCGCCGAGGCCGCAAAAATCGAGGCGACCATGATCAGCGCGGGAAACATCGACAGGATGAGTGAATAGGCTGCTCCCTTCGCAACTCCAAAGGCGTCGTGACAAAAGCCGCGCCAGATAGCGAGTTTGACCAGCCGGAGAAATTTCATAAACGTATGGCTCGGGTTAGCTTACTGTTTCCTTTCTTGACCTGCAACCGCCGAAATCCGGGCGCGCCGCCGCCAGCCTGGGAAGTGGCTTTCCTGCGCCGCCCGCCGACCAGCGTTTCCAGCTTCCGGTTCCGCTCCCGATACCTCTATAATTCCTTTTACACTCGTTGAATTCCTGCGTTAACCGGGGATTACGGAGGACAAGTTGTCCCAACCTAGTGAAACTACTGCGGCCAAGCCGGCAAAGGCGGTTCTGGAAGTCACCGACATCCAGGCCCTCCTGCCTCACCGCTATCCATTCCTCCTGCTGGACCGCGTCATCGAAGTCCAGCGGCTGAAGAAGATTGTCGCCATCAAGAACGTCACCTGCAACGAGCAGTTCTTCCAGGGACACTTTCCGGGCTTCCCCATCATGCCCGGCGTGCTCATGGTCGAAGCCATCGCGCAGGCCGGCGGGGTGCTGCTGCTGACGGAGTTCACCGAGCAGGAGCGGAACGAGAAGCTGATGGTGTTCAGCGGCATCGAAAAGGCGAAGTTCCGCCGCCCGGTGGTGCCCGGCGACCAGTTGCGCATCGAGGTCGAGGTCATCGTCTGGCGCCGCCACGCGGCGAAGTTGGTGGGCAAGGTATACGTGGACGGCAAGGTCGTTTGCGAGGCCGGGATCACCTGCCGGCTGGTGCCCCGCAGCCGGGATGCCGCCGCTGCTGCCGAATCGGAAGCCTAGCTGCACGGGCCGGGAAGGTTAGCGATGATTCATCCGACCGCCGTTGTCGATCCGTCGGTGAAGGTACCTGACTCCTGCCGTATCGGGCCGTATTGCATCGTGGGCGCAGGGGTCGAGTTCGGCGAGAACTGCGAACTGCGCTCCCACGTGGTGCTGGAGGGCCCCACGCGGCTGGGCAGCGGCAACGTGCTGTTTCCCTTCTGCGCCGTTGGTTGCGCGCCGCAGGACCTGAAGTACCATGGCGAACCCACCCGCCTGGAAGTCGGCGACAACAACCAGATCCGCGAATACGTGACCATCCACCGCGGCACCGCCGGCGGCGGCGCGCTCACCCGCGTCGGCAGCAACTGCCTGTTCATGGCGTACGCCCACATCGCCCACGACTGCGTCGTCGGCGACAACGTCATCATGGCCAACGCCGCCACCCTGGCCGGCCACGTCACCATCGAAGACAACGCGGTGGTCGGCGCCTTCTGCCCGGTCCACCAGTTCGTGCGCGTGGGCTGCTACTCCTACATCGGCGGCGGCTCGGTCATCACCCAGGATGTGCTGCCCTTCTCGAAGACCGTCGCCCGGCGCGACGTTGGCGCTTACGGCATCAACTCCATCGGCCTCGAAAGGCGCGGCTTCACCAAGGAACGCATCCGCCAGATCCACCACGCCTATAAAGTCCTGCTGGCCTCCAAGCTCAATACCACCCAGGCAGTGGCGAAGCTGAAGTCCGAAGAGAACCTCGGACCCGACGTCGAGATGCTCATCCAGTTCATCGAATCCAGCGAGCGGGGCGTTATCAAGTAACGCCCCCGCGCCCCTTCAATACATCAGATCTCGGGTGGCCCACCCTTTCGCCCGTCTTTGGCGAAGGGTGGGGATGTTTCCCTCTTCCTCATCGACAATCCGCACTTCCAGAAGTAATCTGCTCCAATGCCATGGGGCCTGCAGCGGTTCCAGGACACGCGCGACCTGCATTACATCACCTTCACCTGTTATCATCGCGCCCCGCTGCTGGCCAGCCCCGAAGCCCGCACCTGCTTTGAATCAGTACTGGAGCGCGTGCGGCGCTGGTACGGGTTATGCGTCATCGGCTACGTGGTCATGCCCGAGCATGTTCACCTGCTGCTCAGCGAACCCGAGCGCTCCAATCTGGCCACGGCGCTGCAGATGCTGAAGCAGATTACGGCTCGCAAACTATCTACCGACCAAGGGAGCTTATGGCAGCGGCGTTACTATGACTTCAACATCTGGGCGGAAGCTAAGAGAATCGAGAAGCTGCGCTATCTGCACCGCAACCCGGTGGCGCGGGGATTAGTTGAAAAGCCGGAAGACTGGGTCTGGAGCAGCTTTCGCCACTATGCGACTGGGCTAGAAGGCGACGTCGAAATAGGGTCGGAATGGACCGCGCGGCGGCGGGAGCGGCTGGGAATTTTGCCGGAGCTTAAACTGAGAACATGAACAGCCCCACCCTTCGCCAAAACCGGGCGAAAGGGTGGGCCACCCGCGACTGGTACGCGCAACACGTGGCGATATCGCGAGACACGCTAACGGCGAAGGCATTTGTTGGTTCCTTCATGAATTGGAAGAATGATGTTCTGGAGCGCCTGAAAGCAAAGAAGGCCTTGCCGCTTCCATCCGCAACTGACATTGATAAGATGACTTTGGGACACCTTTTCTCGTCTTTACGTCTATCTCACCTGTTGACGTTGATTGCCCTACTGATCGCCTACACTGGTTTCATCGTTACCATACTCGTTCGAGTACTCGCGAAACCATAAGCGCACAGTCTCTGTCTCTAGTTCTGAATGACACGAGTGGAGTTGGGCTGGCGGGTGGCGGGTGGCCCACCCTTTCGCCCGCCTTTGGCGCAGGGTGGGGATGTAAGCTGAAATACCCCTAGTGGAGTGCGGCATTCAGATTAACGATTATCCAGGGCCAACCGGGCGCGCTTAACCTTTTCCAGAATGTCAGAAGCTTTGGCGGTCCAGATGAAGGGCTTTGGCTTTTCGTTGTGCTTGTCGATGTAGTCGCCGATGG
>CAINCZ010000143.1 GCA_903847195.1 uncultured Acidobacteriota bacterium
GCCGACATGAGCGCCGCCTTCGAGATCGCCACCGCGCTCGAAGGCATCGACAATCTCGATCTGTCCACCCGCTGGGCCTACGCCATGTGCCCGGTCGACGAGCGCGACAACGGCATCCCCCGCCTCGCCGCCTGGGCCACGGAACACGCCGCCGGCCGCGGCGTGCCGGTCCCCGGCGGCTCCCGCCTGCCACCCCCCGAACGCGCCTCCCGCGACGAACTCGAACGCGCCGAGAAACGCCACAAACGCCTCGTCGCCTGGCGCTGGCTGGCGCTGCGCTTCCCGGAAGCCTACCCGGCCCTGGAGGAAGCCAAAATGCTCACCGCCAAGCTCGACGGTTGGATCGAAGCCGTGCTGCGCCAGCAGCAGGCGCAGCGGCGGAAGTAGGGAAGGAAGGCCAGGGCGCTGCCCTGGACCCGCTGGGGCCTGAGGCCCCAGACCCCGGTTGTTCTGGTTTGCAGAAATGGCGATCGGGATATGGCCGCTTTGCGCCAAAATTGGTCGTATAGCGCCTGGGACGACAGCCCGACAGCTGCCATTCATTCGTCCTGCTTGGAGAATTACACAAATTCCCTGCGCACGGCCGCGAAGCGATTGCCTCTGTTACATTTCATCAGGACCCGTCGATCCGACGAGACACTCGTAAGCTAGACCGAAAATTTCAAGAGGACGTTGTCGACAAGGTCCTCAATAAAATCGACTACCTTCGACTTATTGACGGTCACGCCGGAAGGGTGCGCGCACGAATTTCGAGTGCTGAGTTTCTGATCGAGAATCTTTCGCACGTCATTTGAGACGATGCCCGCCGCTCGGCATAGTTCGATGAACTTGGTTTCCTTGATTTCGGTGAAATCGTCACGCTGCGACACCGACGTGATTTTCACGCCTTTGTCCTTCGATAGGGCCGCGTTGAATTCCCTTAGCCTGTGCGCGAGAATGTAGGCGAACAGGTGGTCAATTGCCAATATCCAAGTCATTGTGATGGCCGCGCGGTTCGCACCGATTTCAAAGCAGTCGATTGCTTCCTTCAAGAAATCTTTGTCAGCGCCAGCGGCCAATTTGTGTTCGAGACCCCGGAGCGTGGCGCTAGTCTGAGCCGTTACGGTTTCGGCGCCGAGCTTTTTCGACAATGCTTCTCTCACATGTCGTTGGAGCTTATATGCGCCATTTGCCTTGATGTACTTGGGTGGTTTGACTTTCAATCCCTCGGCCAACCGCGCACTGACGTTCGCAGGCACCGTCAGGTCACACGCCTTAAAGCAGTTGGTGATTTGCTTGGGCGTGGCTACTTCCTCTCCCAACTCGACTGTCAGGAAATAGACAAACAGCTCGACCAACCCGCCCTGGCTCTGGTTGGCCGCACCTTCAATGGAATTGTAGAAGCGATTGACAGCATCGCTCATTCAGCAGCCTTCCGCTTCATGGTATGATTAAAGTGATTGTCGCCCGCGATCGTGATGGGGAGGTCCGTAGACGAACGAAAATCGATGTATCCTAACTTGCTGCTGCTGTCGTAGAACGCCTGTGCAAACGCCTTCGGTATCTTGTCACCTGTGGCCTTAAAGCAGGTAAAGACCTGATCCGTGTTCGGACTATCTATCTCCAGCGACTCGGTCAGGAACTTGAGGAAGATGAGAATCTTCTCCGCGTTATTCTTCGGCATGAACTGGCCGTAGAAAGCGCCGAGGCGAGACGTGTCCAAATTCTTATCGAGCTTGGGTGAGTCTGTGACCACACCGCTGCCGGTCTCGTCGCCGTTGGTCTTCTTCTTCGCAGCGGGACGACGCTTCCCCCTCGACTTGGGTGCAGGTGCGATCTGCTCATCAGTGTTTGCCCTTGGAGACACGCCTTGCGGACTAGGAGGCACGGGCTGAGCTAACTTCACTCTTGGCAAGATTTGGGCCTTGAAGTCGGCGTAGATTTCGCGGACCAGCTCGGGATCGCCCTCAATGTCTATGAGACCTTGGGAGAGGTCGATGCGCAACTTCGTGGTCATGGGTTCTTTCCTGTTCGACAATCGCACGGCTTGCCATGGACCGCGCTTCTTGAAGCCAAGATATGAACCCTAGCGGCTTTTCAAGACAAGCGCCAAGAAAATTGTTGCGGTGGTGCGACGTGGGTCAGTCACCAAATTTCGCATGCCGGTACAGCGAGGCCAGCCCTGGCCCGATCACCAGTATCCTCTGATCGGTGACGTTCCTATGCCATGCTGGTCATCGGAGCCGCCCTGTTGGCGCGCCAACAGCGTGAGGCAGGCGCTCACCGCTTTGCAGCTTGGAGGCGCGTCGCCGCGATAGACGGTGCCAGACGATAGCGCACACGCGTGAGTCGCTCGGCCGTCGGCAAACTGGTCGCCGAAAACGGCAACGCTGCCGACGACGCTCACCTTGGCGTTGCGAACCAGCCCCCACATCATATAGAACCACTGTAGTCACAGGGAGTCGCGCATGCACCAGATCCAGTTGCGGGACGCCAAGGCGACCCTGTCCGCGGTGGTCGATCAGGCCCTCCAGGGCGAACCGTCGGTGATCACCCGTCACGGCCGCCCGCAAGCCGTGGTGCTGAGCTTCGAGGAATGGCAGCGCCTTTCCCGGGTGCCCTCGTTCGGCCGCCTGCTCATGGAAGCCCCCTTGCGCGACGAGGACCTGCCGGAACGCAAGAGCGGTCTCCGCTCCACCGACCTCTGACGCCGTGTATCTGGTCGACACCAACATCCTGTCGGCCTCGGCTCCAACCAAGGCCGTTCCGCAGCCTGCCCTCCGCGACTGGATGGACAGGAACAGTCACGCCCTCTTCCTGTCGGTCATTACCGTGGCCGAGATCGAGGATGGCATCTGTCGCAGCCGCCGCACCGGGGCGCACGCCAAGGCGGCGCGGCTCGCGGAATGGCTGGACACGCTGCTGCATCTCTACGCCGATCGAATCCTGCCGATCGACCGCGCGATCGCCCGCCAGATCGGCATCCTGACCGACCGCGCCCGCGGACAGGGTCAAGATCCCGGCCTCGCCGACCTGGCGATCGCCGC
>CAINCZ010000144.1 GCA_903847195.1 uncultured Acidobacteriota bacterium
GTGATTGAGCGGATGACGCGGTCGCACCAGACTTATCTCAGCGTTCCGGTGGAGGATGGGAAGGCTCTGCGGGTGCTGGCCGAGACATCGGGGGCGAAGAACGCGGTGGAGATCGGGACTTCGACCGGGTATTCGGGACTGTGGATCTGCCTGGGGATGCTGGGGACGGGCGGTCATCTGACGACGTTTGAGATCGACCACGAGCGGGCGGTCGAGGCGCGGCAGCATTTTCGCGAGGCGGGCGTCGAGTCGCTGGTGACCGTGGTGGAGGGTGATGCGCACGAGCAACTGGCGAAGGTGCGGGGTCCGATCGATTACGTCTTTATCGATGCGGAGAAGGAAGGGTACACGGCGTACCTGCGGCGGCTGCTGCCGATGGTGCGTCCGGGTGGGCTGATCCTGGCGCACAACGTGAACATGGTGCCGGATTATGTGAAGGCGGTGAAGGGGAATGCGGAGTTGGAGACGATTTTGTATATGCAGGGAGAGGGGTTGGCGGTGAGTGTTAAGAAGCGGTGAGGGTGGGAAGCCCACATCTGCCAAAGGCGGCAGATGTGGGGCACCGGCCGGAACTTCCCCAGGTCAGCGCCGAAAGGCGCAGCGCGGGACCTGGGCCACCCGTTGCGTACGCGGCCGGATAGATAAAATGGATGGAGCGGGCGGGCATTATCGATTGGCTTCATGGCGGACCCGCACTATATAACCCCGACAGAGACTCCCGAGACAGCAGTGAATCCGAACAGGTGGCCGATGCAGACCGAGGCGGGCGAGACGATTCGCGTGAACCAGTGGCTGGAGGCGGGGACCTTCAACCGCTTTCATCTGCGGCTGTTCGCGCTGCTTTGCGTGCTGATTACGATGGACGGCTACGATCTGTACGTCTATGGGGCGGCGATTCCGCTGCTGATGCGGTCGTTCGGCATCTCGGCGGCGCACGCGGGGGTGATCGGCAGCGCGGCCTCGGCGGGGACGCTGGTGGGGGCCCTGGTGTTTGGGCCGCTGGCGGACAAGATCGGGCGCAAGAATGCGATTCTCGGGACGACGGTGCTCTGCTGTGCGTCGATGGCAGGCGCGGGGCTGACGGAGAGCATCAGCGGGTTCGCGTTCTGGCGATTTATGTTCGGGCTGGGGAACGGCGGGATGGTGCCGAGCATCATGGCGCTGGCCAGCGAGTACTTTCCGCGGCGGCGGCGGGCGACGGCGGTGGCGTGCATTTCGGCCGGGGTGTCGTTTGGCGGGATGCTGGGCGCGCTGCTGGGGATCGTGATGTTTCCGCGCTACGGGTGGCGTCCGGTGTTCTTTGTGGCGGCGGCGCCGATCGTGCTGGCACCGATCTGCGCGAAGTGGCTGCCGGAGGCGACAGGCTACCTGGCGAGGAAGAACCGGCTGGGCGAACTGAGAGAGTATTTGAGTAAGGCGCGGCCCGGCGAGTCGCTGCCCGAGGACGCGGTGCTGGAGGTCGACAAGGGCACCGACAAGGTCCCGCTGAAGGAAGTCTTCCACGAGGGGCGGCTGGCGAGCACGCTGGTCCTGTGGGTGGTGTACGGGGTGAACCTGTACGTGATGTACGGCTTTACGATCTGGCTGCCGAAGCTGATGATGAATCAGGGGTTCTCGCTGACGTCGGGGCTGACGTTCATGATGACGCTGTCGGTGGCGTCGATCTTTGGGAGTTTCGTGGTGGGGCGGACCGCGGACCGCGTGGGCGCGCGCTGGGTGCTGGTGGCGCTGTATCTGACGGCGTTCGCCTCGATCTCGCTGATCGCGCAGACGCGCAACGCGGGGCTGCTGATGGTGCTGGTGGGGCTGGCGGGCATCGGGTTCAACGGCGCGCAGAACACGATTAACAGCTACATTCCGGCCTATTATCCGCCGTCGATGCGGTCGACGGCAATGGCGTACAACTTCGGGTTCGGGCGGCTGGGGAGCATCGTGGGTCCGACGGCGGTCGGGGTGCTGATGTCGATGCAGTTCTCGTACCAGGCGACGGTGACGGCGCTGGCGGTGCCGAGCATTATTACTGCGGTCGGGATATTGTGCGTGCGGGAGCGGCATGGGTACGGCAGGAAACATCCCCACCCTAACGCGCCAAAAACGGGCGCGTGAGGATGGGGCACCGGGCTCAGGATGACCCCGTCTTGAATGGAATCTACCTTCTCGGGAACCGCCCTAGTTCCCCCACATCTGCCGAAGGCTGGCAGATGTGGGGCACCAGCAACACTCACTTGCAGGCCGAGTATTCGACGCCATCGGCCACGATGATCGGATACCCATTGTTGTTGCGCTTCACCACGGTCCTGACCGGCGACGGCTGGGCCGCTCCCGGGCCGAGGTAAAGCTCGCCGTTGACGACTCTCCACCGGCCCGCCGCCCGCGAATTCCGCTGGCTGGCCATGGACCCGCCGGAGCCGCTCGAATAGCCTTCCGCGCGGCCGCCCATCGAGTAAGTCCCGTTGGAGTTGAAAACGTAGCGCGTGGTGTTCGAATAGCCGGTGATCTTGTTGTACTTGAAGGTGCACCAGGCGTTCGACATCAGCAAACGCTCGGAAATGTCGCCGGCCCGCGCCGGCAAAGCCAGGAATACCATCATCGCGCCCAACAGGAGCGCGCCAAATCTCGACATTTTGGACCCCTCCGCTTCCCAGATTTTCTGTTGGTCTCATGGGCGAGGCATCGCCATCCCGCAACAGAATATCGAAACCGGCCGTTTCGGCAACGGTTTTTCCCGCCGCCCATATTCCGGCGATTCCGGAGCGGCCGCTGCGGGAGAGCAATCCGCCATTGCCCCGCTCCGCCTTTTACCTCTAGACTGGTGCGGGCGGAGTCGCCGCCCCGCGCCCGACCGGCGCGGGCCGAAGCCGCCAGCGGGCGGGAGTGGCGAAATGGCAGACGCGGCAGCCTTAGGAGCTGTTGGGCGAAAGCCCGTAGGGGTTCAAGTCCCCTCTCCCGCACCATTCCTTCTTTGCTGAAACTTCTGCATCCACTGCTCTTTGCGGCGCAGGCCGGGTTCGCTGGCCCCCGCAGCCGGCACTGTCTGACGGCTCACGTACAATGTTCTTTTCCCGAGGAGAGAACGATGCCCCCACAACCCAAGATCAATCTCATCAATGGTGAAGATTTCCGCGAAGGCTATGCCAACAGTGTGCAGGTGCGCTGGAGCGTATGGGATTTCTTTCTGGTTTTCGGCACGTTTCAGCAGCAGACCGAGGAAGCCGTGGACATCAGGAACTTCCAGGGCGTCTACCTAAGCCCGCAGCAGGCCAAGGCGCTGCTGATGATCCTGGGACAAAACGTTGCCAGCTATGAAAAGGCGTTCGGCGAGATCACGCTCGACCCGCAGATGGCGATGATGGGGCCGGTGAACTAGGCTTCGGCGGCGAGCTGTCGCGCGCGGGTGAAGACCAGCATCATCATGGCGTGCGTCAGCTTGCCGGTTTGCGTGTTCTGATTGGAAGGATGATAGGACGCCAGCAGCGTGCGTCCGTCCGGCAGCCGGTATTCGGCGCCGTGGGCAAAGAGGAACGCCGCCTTGGCGGTGATCGTCCCGCGGCGCTGCAGATATTTCAGATAGGCCTCGAACCCGATCCTGCCCAGCGCTACCACCACCCGTACCTGCCCGAGCAGGGCAAACTCGCGGTCGAGGAAGGTCGCGCAGGCGGCCAACTCCTCCGGCAGAGGCTTGTTGCCCGGAGGCACACAGCGGGCCGCCGCCGTGATGTAGCAGCCGGTCAGTTGCAGGCCGTCGTTGCGGTCGGTGGCCACCGGCTGCGAAGCAAAGCCGGTAGCGTGCAGCACGTCAAAGAGAAATTTGCCCGACGAGTCGCCGGTAAACATGCGCCCGGTCCGATTGGATCCGTGCGCCCCGGGCGCCAGCCCGAGCAGCAGCACCCGCGCCTGCGGATCGCCGAATCCGGGCACCGGACGCGCCCAGTAGTCGCACTCGCGGTAGGCCCGGCGCTTTTCCCGCCCAACCTGTTCGCGGAACTCCGCCAGCCGCGGGCAGCGCCGGCAGGCTTCCAACTCGCGGTTCAGCTCGGCGAGGCTGTCTTTCCGGGCTGACGCTCGATTCCGGCCTAAAGTCGCTGGGGCCATGCCTGAGGTGTACCACAACTGGCCTGCAACCGAAAACGCCGAGCAC
>CAINCZ010000145.1 GCA_903847195.1 uncultured Acidobacteriota bacterium
CCCGTTCTTCTGCTTGCAGGCCACCGTGCACGCCTGGCAGCCCACGCAACGGTTCAGATCGATTACCATCCCTAGTCTCATCGCTTCTGCTCCTTACGCCGCGTATACCTTTACGCGCACCGTGTTCTCTATGCCGCCTGCAACCGGGTCGATGGTGTTCAGCGGTCCAGCCAGCAACTGGTTATAGTGTGTGCGCTCGTTCGTGCCCTTGCCGAGCGTGTTCACCTGCCGCCCCAACGCCCCGCCCACACCCAGCGACTCGGGATGGAACAGCTCGGAGACGTGCAGCCGGCCCTTCGTCTTGCCATAGCGCGACTCCACCCACACCATCTGCCCTTCCTTCAGGCCCTTGGCGGCGGCGGTCTTGACGTTCATGCAGACCGTGTTGTACATCGGGTCCAGCTTCTCGCCGGCCTCCACCAGCCACGGCAGTTGGTCCTGACCGCCCAGCCGCAGCATCGAAACCGCGATCTTGAAGTTGAACGACAACAGGTCGAATTCCTTCGGCCCCGTCCTCATCTCCTTCATCAACGCGGTTTCGTTCCAGCGCGGAATCGGATCGTAGTAGGCGAACAGTTGCTGCCAGTCCACGCCCGGCAGCTTGACGTTGTTCGCCTCCAGGTTCTTGCGCAGCTTCTCGCCGCCGGCGCGCAGCCCTTCGAAGTAGATCTGGTAGCGCGTCTTGCCCATGGGGAAGTGGGCGTAGTTGAACATCTTCTCCGGGGCCATCTTGTCCGACCACACGCCGTTCTTCTTGAACCACTCCACGCCCTTGTCGGGCCCGACGTAAGCCTTGAGGCCGCGGTCTTCGATGTCGCTCCAGGTGTATTTCTGCCCTGGCACGAGTTGCAGCTCTTCCGGCAGCTTGGCCATCACCATGCCGCGTACTTCGCCCATCATGATGCCGGCCTTGTTCATCACCCCGAACATCGGCCCCGCCGCGCCCATGCGGATCAGCATTTGCATCAGGATGTCCTGCCCCTGCCGCGTGTTGTAGATGGGCTTCACCGGGTCGCGCATCATCACCATGCGCAGGCCCATCGTGTCCTGCGTCATGATGTTGAAGCTGCCGATGTAGGCCCGCACCTCGAGCCGTTCCAGGATCGAGTGGTCGGGGAAGACGATGTCCGACATCGCCACGTTCTCGTCATAGTTGTAGGCGATACTGGCGACGAATTGCAGCTTGTTGAGCGCCTGCGTCATCATCGCCGGATCCACGCAGCTGTTGAGCGTGTTGCCGCCCAGCAGCAGCGCCGCCTCGAGCTGGTACGGTACGCCGTACTTCTGCGGGTCCAGCATCGACGCATACGCCTGGAAGGGCATGGCGTGGCGGAACGGGAAATAGGACGACAGGTCGGCCGCCTGCGGCGGATAGGTGAAGGGCTGGCCCACCGCCTCGAAGAACGGCGTGACCGTGCCGTTCTCGTCCGGCTGCAGGATCGGCCCGATAATGCAGCCCAGGTTGCCGCCCGGCACATCCATCGCGCCGACCAGTTCGTTCAGGATCTTGGTGCCCAGGTCCATCACCGTGCCGTCCTGATGATTGCCCGCGCCGCGGTAGGTCGAGACCGACGACCCGCGAATCGGCATCACTACGCCGTTGATGTTGATCGTCTCGCCGATGCGCGCGTTGTCGATGTACTCCCTGGCAATGCGCCGTATCGTCTTCGCCGGAACGGTGGACTGTTTCTCCGCCCACTCCGGCGTGTACTGCTTCATCGCCTCTTTCATCAGCGTGAAGCCTGTCTTCACCTTGCCGCCCGGCGAATCGACTTCGCCTTCCAGCAGCGGCTCAATGTTCGGCGCGTCAAACGGCACAATCCGCTTGCTCTTGGTATCGAACATCTGCGGCTTGCCCGCTGCGCTTCGCAGGTAGCCGCCATCGGAGCCGATCAGGTACGGGCCATTGGTGCGGTTGGTCAGGAAATCAACGTCGAGTTTCTTGATCTCGTACAGGATGGTGTGGATCAGCCCCAGCACAAAGCTGTGGTCGCCGCCCGGACGGATCGGCACCCACTCGCCCTTGGCCGCCTCCGGCGAGCAGCGCGGATCGACCGTCACCAGTTTCAACCCGTTGGCTATCGCATCGGCCAGACCGCGGGTCTCGCCGTTGGCCACCCCGATGTTGAACGCGATCGTACGCCCGATGCTGAGGTGATACTTGCCGTACACCCCGTCGGTGACCGAGGTCGGAAAGGCGGCCTGCACCAGCTCCGTCGCGTAGTGAACCGTGCAGAGCGGCCCGTTGGTGGTCGTGATGTTCGGCGTGCCGAAGGCTGCCGCCACATAGGGCATGAAGCTGCAGAAGATATCCATGCCGCCGAAGCCGATGTTGACCATGTTGCGGCGCGGGTCTTTTTCCTTCACGGCCTTGAACTTCTTGGCGGCCGTGTCCAGCGCCTCGTCCCACGAGATTTCCACCCAGCCCGGGTCCTGGTCGTAGCCTTTCTTCGGGTTGGTGCGCTTCAGCGGCGCCTTCACGCGGTAAGGGTTGTACAGGTTCTGGATGAGCGAGAGTCCGCGCGGACAGAGCGTACCTTTGTTGGTCGGCGCATCCGGGTTGCCCTTCACTTCCGTCACCACGCCGTTCGTCAACTTGTACTGCACTCCGCAGTCGCCCCGCATGCACATGCGGCAGTAGCTGTAATGCCATTCCCCGTCCTGCGGTTTGGCGGCGGCCGTCGCCTTCGATACCAGGGGTGAGTCTCTCGGCCCGAGCACTCCGGTGCCCAATACCGCCAGCGCCCCCGTTACTCCGGCGGTTATGCCTGCGGTTTTTAGAAAGCTGCGTCGTGTCACGTTTATTTTATTTGTGCTCGTATCCATCTGTTCATGCCTCCGAACTCAGCTTCGCGTTGCTCGCATCTCCCTCCCCGGCTCGCTCCAAGCGCGTTCCGGAAACGGGCAAAGCACTGATTGGCGGAATTATCCACGGTTTTAATGTGCATTCGGCGTTCCACTGCCACGGCGCACACTTTGTCTCCCCGAGCCTCTCGCCTGAACCGCAATTCCTCGCTTCCTCTGCACCCCGCACGCCAATTTGCCGCTGTTATTCGGACTTATCTCGCCACCAGAGCCTCCGCGTCAGTCCGCCACGCCAGCGCCCGAGCCTCCACGATTTCTATTTCGGGACAAGTCTTCGTCAGTTATGTTGAAGGCGCGGTCAGATTTGACGACATTTCGGCATTCGTGCCGCAGCCGCCAAGACGCTTTGGCGTTGATGGGAGCGTCCATAGCGGTGTTTTCGGGGTGGAGTTTGCGCTCAGACTTCCGCGTGCGGAACCGCTCGCTTGTCTTGAGATACCCGTGATTCGGTGCTAAGCTGCCGATTCGAGGCCGCACGAAAAATGGGGAAGTGCTTTCATTTTGATGCCTTTGCGCTTTACCCCGAGAGTGGGGAGTTCTACAAGGCGAAGCGCAAATTGCGGATCGGAGCGCAGGAGGCGGTATTTCTCGCAACCTTGCTGGAAGCATCGGGCCAATTCGTTTCCCGCGCGGAAATGGAGGCCCGGTTGTGGCCGAACCAGGCGATCGGACTCAATAGTCTCAACGTAGTTGCCAGCCGCGCGCGAAAGCTCCTGGCCGAGGAGCCCGCCAACCCCAGATTCATCAAGACGGTCGGACGCCGCGGGTACTGCTTCATCCATCCGGTGCACGTCGCCGAGGAGCAGACCGCCGAGAATGCCGATGCCGCCGATTTCCACCTGCAGATGGGTATGCACCTGGTTGAGGTCCGGACCGAGGAGAGCCTGAAGAAGAGCTTTCAGGAGTTCCGGCGCGCCATTGCGGAGCTTCCGACGCACGCGCTCGCCTATGCGGGGCTGGCCGATGCCTTCATCGTGTCGGCGATGTATGGCGTGCTTCACCCGGGTGAGTGTTTCCTGCGGGCGAGATCGGCGGCGGCGCGCGCCCTGCGGATCGAACCCGAGTTGACGGAAGCCAAGTGTTCCGAGGCGTGGGTGAAGCTCTGCCTGGACAGGGACTGGGAAGGCGCCCATCGGGCATTCACGGAAGTCGTGCGGGAACGGCCGGAATATCCGCGGGCCTGGAACGGTCTCTCCATGCTGATGTGCGCCACCGGGCGCGCGGAAGAAGCGATTGAGACCATGCGGAAGGCATGGACCTTCGATGCCGATTCGCCGACCCTGAGCGCTCTGTCCGGCATCGTCTATTACCGGGCGAGAAGGTTCTCTGAAGCTGCGGAACACGCCCGGCGCGCCCTGCTCTGCAACGAAGGTTCCTCGCTGGCGAACGAATGTCTAGCCCTGAGCTATCTGCAGTTGGGCGACTCACCCAGAGCAATCCAGCACTTCCAGCGCGCCTATGAACTCTCCGGCAACGGACCGGTGGTGCTGGGCTTTCTCGGATACGCCCATGGCGTAAGCGGAGATAAGAAGAAAGCCCAGGCCGTGTTACAGGAGTTGATGGAACGACGCACCCGCGACTACGTGCTGCCGCAAGCCATCGCGCTCGTTCATGCGGGGCTCGGTGAGCGGGACCAGGCGTTCAACTGGCTGGAGAAGGCTTGCGACGAGCATTCGCACTCGGTGCTGTTCCTGCCCGTGGAACCCATGCTGGACCATCTTCGCAAGGACGAGAGATTCACCCGCCTGCTGCAGCGGGTGGGTTTTACCAGGCCGGTCATCGTGCACAAGCCGCGCAAGTAGCGTTTCTTCCGGCGTCTGTCCCCACTCACAATCTTGCGCTGCAGGGCGCCGATGCACGCGATCCTCCGGCCTGACCGGCCCGTTCATCGGTATGGCAATACGGCAATCACGCAGGCGTGGCAGAATCTGCCGCGGGCAGGGAAGTGTTTGTTAGCGACTGTTAGTGAATGAAAGAAACGTGGAGGGTCACATTGAGGTAATGTTGGCGCCGTTACGAAAGGAAGAGCATGCGATCTGAAGACATTCAACTGGTGGATGGCAGTGTGACGCTTCCGGCAGTCGTGCGCCGGCCGGAGCGGCCTGGTCCGTGGCCGGGGATCGTTCTCGGTGCGGGGGGGCTCGGCCAAGGCAACATTCATGAAATGGACTGGCTGGGGACGCCGCTGGTCGAAGCCGGCTTCATGGTGGTCAGCATCAGCTACCGTGCCGCCTACCCCGGGGATGACGATCGCGATTTCGGGCTCGGACTCGATGTGCTGCAGAAAGAAGCCAACGTAGACCAGGAGCGCATTGCCCTGGTCGGTGATTCACGCGGCGGCATGAGCGCCCTGCGCACCGCGGCGGTGGACAAGCGCGTCAAGGCCGTAGTCGGCCTTGCCCCGCCTTGCGACATGAAGCACAACGTGCGCGGCACCATGCTGTACGCGCCGATGCGTCACCAGACGCAGATTGTAATGATGGGCGGCGAGCCGGATGAAGTGCCGCACCTTTACGAACGCGTGCAGGCCATCAGCTACGCGGACCGCATCAAGGTTCCGGTGCTGATGGTGCATGGCCTCTTCGACCTGCACGCGCCCGCCGAGATGTCCATCTACATGGAGCGCGAACTGCGCCGCCACGGGCACAACGACGTCACCGTCGAACTGCTCGAAGGCCTCGGTCACTTCTGGGAGCGGCAGCACTGGGGCGACGAGCACTGGCGCGTGATCGAGATCGTGCGCGCGTGGCTGCTGAAGAAGATCGGGACGCAAGAGATGGTGAAAGCCCAGGCCAAAGCGTGACCGAAAGGAGACGACCGGTGAGCGAACAGGCAGGTGCAATGCAATCCGTCGCCGTGAAGCGCCAGCAGACCTATACGGATTTCCTCGACAATTCGCCGATGAACTCCACGCTTTGGCTCCTGCTGTTCGGCTTGATCCTGGCGACGGCGCTGGACGGCATGGACCTAATGGTAGCCTCGTTCGCCATGCCGGGGATCATCCGGGAGTTCAAATTGAATCCCGCGCTGGCGGGCGGCGTTCTCTCGGCTGCCAACGTCGGGTTGGCCGTGGGTGCCATACTCATTCCGATTGCGGCGGATCGCATCGGGCGCAAGCCCATCTTTCAATGGGTGCTGCTGACGTTTGCGCTCGGCAGCTTGCTGAGCGCCATTGCCCCCAACTACCAGACGCTGATGGCGGCGCGTTTCGTGACTGGCCTCGGACTGGGCGCGGAGAATCCCGTCTGCCTGGCGATGATCACGGAATACTCCCCCCGGCGCCTGCGACACCTTCTCCTCCCGGCGCCGTCAATCGCCTTTGGTGTGGGTTTCATTTTGGCGGCGCTGATTTCCATCTGGCTGATTCCGGCCTATGGATGGCGGGCGGTGTTCTATGCGGGCGTGGTGCCGGCGCTGATGATTACCTATGTGCGGCGGTACATGCCGGAGTCGGTTCGCTTCCTGCTGTCGAAGGGCAGGATAGAAGAAGCGGGCGCGATCACCCGCGGGATGGCCGAACGAGCGGGCATAACGGACCTGGAACTCGTTCCGCCTCCGCTGGTCAAGGCGGAAGCCAAGCCGGGCATCCTCCAGCAGCTGGCGCTGCTTAGGCCGGTCTGGGTGCCCACGCTGCTGCTAGTCATCTATCTCTTTTGCTCGTTCATTCAGACCTTCGGCGTGACCGCTTGGCTGCCGGCGCGGTTTGTGCGCCAGGGGTTCACCCTGACGCGCAGCTTCGGCTACATGCTGATGATCATGGCGATGGCTCCTTTTTCTCACCTGATCGGCATGTGGCTGATGGCGAGAATGAAGCGGCAGGCGGCGGCGCTGCTGATGACGACGGTTGCGTCGTTCTTCTTCATCCTCTTCGGCCTGTCGTTCGCCTACAAGTGGCCCATCTACATGATCGTGGGATCGCAGGTGCTGCAGGCGCTGTTCTCGCAGGGCGTGGTTTCGGTTGTCTTTACCATCAGTGCCGAGATATTCCCGACGCAGGTGCGAGGAGTGGGCGTAGGACTGGTCGGCGGGGTCGGGCGCTTTGGCGCCGCCTTCGGGCCGTTCATCGTCGGCATGGCGCTTCACTGGAGAGCGCAACTCAGCCACGTCGTCTATTTGCTGGCGGTGCCGCTATTCGTCATCGCGGTCATCACCTTCTTCGTGCTCAAGGTTGACCCGCGAGGAAGGGCGCTGGAGGAGATTAGCGCGGGCAAGCCGCAACTGGCTGCCCACTGACATCCGCTCAGTGCATGGTTTGCTGAGCGCACTGAGCAAATGCCACACGAAAACACAGGACGAAGAAACCCCCGCATCGAGGGGTACAGGCGAAGTGTCCGCGGACCACAGATTTGCTGGTTGAACTTCGATTGATGCTGCACCGAGTTCATTTGCGAGGAGACGGAAGATGCGTCACATAGCAGTCCTTTTCATCATTGTTGGGCTCTTGGCAATGCCGCTGCTGGCCGCCGATGCAACGGCGCCGCAGCCCACCACCGACGTGAGCGCCACGGCCTCGGCCTCCGATCAGGCCAAGCCGGCGGCAGAAGGCGCAGCCAAACCGCGCCGCGTACCCCAAACCGTCGCGGGCGAGGCCGGCGGGTTCCTCTTCCGCTCGCTCGTCGGCGACAGAGTGCAGAAGAAGACCGGCGTGATTGTCGAGAACTACATTCAGATCAGCTGCGCCCGCTCGAGCGCGCTGGACTCCACGGCTTCGAAATGGGGCAACGGCCTCAACGATCCGGTGGTTACCGACCCGGGATGCTCGTTCTACGACATCAGCATGGCCATTCACCGCGACTTGGTCAGCAACCTGAACCCGCAGATTGGCCCGGTGCCCGGCCCGGTGCCGAAGAAGTTTTCCTGGGGCTTCAACCAGGCGGTCTCTTACGGGCGCAACGGCACGTCGTCCCGCATGGCTGGCATCGAAGCGAACTGGTCGGTTAACGATCCCGGCTCCTACAACCCGACTCTGGGTGCGCAGTTGAAGCAGAATTACCTGTCGCTGCCGGTTTCGCGGGTGCAGCTCTACATCCCGGTTTTCCTGGGCATGGAGTTGACTTTTGGCCGCATGCCCGCCGGGCTCGGCTATGAAATTCCGCCCATGGTTCGTCCCGGTCCGAACTTCTTCTACAGCAAGGTGTACGCCACGCCGGGGCAGTTCAACCAGATCTTCGGCGCGCTGCTGTCGGCCAACCTGATGCGCGACCCGAAGCTTGGCTACCTGATGGGCGAGTTCGGCGTGAACCAAGGGCCGATGAGCTACCACCCGAAGAGCGGCAAGAAGAACTTCACCGCCTTCCTGCATTACCGCACGCCGAAGATGCAGACGGGAATCAAGGCCGCAGCGGTCTGGGGACCTGACAACATCCTGCCGGGCGCGCCCTGTACCAACGCGAGCGGCCTGTGCGCTTCCAACCTGCAGGGACCGGCGCTGGCGCCGATCAGCTTCGTGGGCGGCGTGCTGCCGGCGGGAGTAGCCGGCTGGGGTTCCAACAACCAGTACTATCCGCTCTTCAAGGTCATCTCGCCGCGGGCGCAGGACCGGCTCTCCAGTTCGCTGAGCATGTACCACAACTTCGGTCCGAAGTGGCGCTGGGTGGTCGATCTGCAGTACGGCAAGCAGTGGGGCGACGGGCGGTCGGACACCGTTCTCATGCTGGGTCCGAACCACTATCAGTCTGGCTTCACCGGGGGGCACTGGGGCGACATCATGAGCCAGGTGACGTACCAGATCAAGTCCAAGTGGTCGGCCGGTATCCGCGCCGAACACTTCATCAACCGCGACGGCATCGGCGCTACGCCGGCCTGCGGCTGGATCGGCAGCGCGGCCCCCGGCGGGCAGGGCGCCCTGTGCAAGAGCAACCTCAATGAAGTCACCTTCGGCGTGCACTACGATCTGAACAAGTTCGTCCAGATCGCGCCGGAGCTGCGCTATGACTTCCAGGACCACAGCCACGGCCTCAATGCCTTTGGCGTGACCAACCTGGACGTCACCAACGTGATCACCAACGGGGTGGTGACCAGCACCGCGCTGGCACCGAACAAAGCACTCAGCCAGAATTACCTGGCGCATAACCATCAGTACGTGATGTCGATCAACCTGCTGCTGAACTTCTAGCTTCCTCCGGTCGCGCTGGTTGCGGCAGTGAGGCAAATAGTATCCCGCCCGCCTTGCGCGGGCGGGATACTATTTCTGTCGCTGAGGAACCGTCAATGCGGTTCGGTGAGTATCGACGCGTTCCAATCAGCGAACACAAGACTAGGTCCTTCTCCAGCGGGAGCGAACTGCATGACGGAAACAGGTTCTGCTGTGTCGGGCGAAATCCTCCAATCGGCCGAACAGTTGCTTGCCGGGCGGTTGAAGCGCATCCAAGACGCGGTCGAGATGAAACAGCCGGACCGCATACCGGTGTGTCTGCCCTACGGCTATTTCATGGCCGACATTCTTGGTTGCACGCACCTTGAGATGTACAGCGCAGAGAACATGAAGGCCGCGCTCGAGAAAGCCTGCCTCCTGTTCCAGCTGGACTACTATGGCGCCACGCGCGGCAATCCCGGACATAGCCGGATCCTCGGCGATCAGATGACGAAGTGGCCTGGCTACGGCCTTCCCGATACCGGGTCATTTCAGTATGACGAGCGTGAGTATATGAAGGCTGAGGAATACGACGCCTTCATCAACGACCCGGCTGACTGGGCGATCCGCTCCTACACCCCGCGTCTCTTCAGTGAACTCAAGGGCCTTGCCCGCTTTCCTCATTTTGGCATGCTGGCCGCGGGCTACTACGGCATGCTCCCCTTGGCGGGCCTGATGTCCGACCCGGAGGTTGTCCACGCCTTCCGGAAGTTGGCGGAGTGCGGCGAGTTCCACCAGCGCTGGCTGGCCGGGCAGCGTACGATCGCTGCTCACCTGCGCGCGCTCGGCTTTCCCTCGACTCCCTTCGTTATGGGCGCGCAGCTTGCCGCGCCTTTTGATTTCATGTCCGATACGCTGCGTGGCATGCACGGAGTCTTCATGGACATGTTCCGCCGCTCCGACAAGCTTCTGCGTGCCGAAGATATCGCCTGCAACTTCCAGGTTTGATACGCCATCGAGTACAACCGCGCCAACGGCTTTAAGTATGTCTTCATCCCGCTGCACCGAGGTTCCGACGGCTTCATGGACATACAGTAGTACCAGCGGTTTTATTGGCCGCAATTCAAGCGCATGATGATGGGGCTGATCGATGCCGGCCTTACGCCGTATGTCTTCTATGAAGGCATCTGGGACCGGGCACGGCTCGAACTCCTACTTGAGCTTCCCCGGGCAAAGAGCATCGGCGCCTTTCAGAACGGAAATATGGAGGAGATCAAGGAGATTGCCGGTCAGGTCATGTGCCTCGTGGGTGGCATGCCTGTGAACAAACTGCAACTCGGGTCGGTGGAGGAAGTCGTCAACCACACGAAGTTCCTCTGCAAAACCTTGGGCAAGGGAGGCGGTTACATCACGTCCACCGATATCCCGGATTTAGCGGGCTGCAAGCCTGAACTGATCACCGCCTGGGTGAACGCGACCAGAGCGCATGGAGTGTACTGAACAAGTCACATCGTGAACTCCGAAGATGGTGGAGACCGGAACAGTGCGGAATGGGAAAATCGGCCCAACGCCCACCAACATTGGCCTAAGACTTTGCCGACACAAAGAATCGATCTTCCCGCCACGCTGGCGGCGACGTGCGAGTAAGTCATTTATGGATAACAATTAATCTGAGGACCGACCATCTGTTCGCCAGCGACAAGCCATCGGTTCAAGTCCGATCATTAGCTCCACGATTTCAATGAATTAGCTCCGCTCGGTGCGGGGTAAGTGATGTTTTAGTTGTCCAGCACGCCCGCCGGACTCAGCGCGGGGGTGATGCGGTACGGACTGCCGCAGCAGTTTCGCCCGAAGTACGCGAGTGGGTGGCCGTTACGTTGTCGTTGGCCACGAAGCCCGCGCCGCTGCCCGTCGTCAGCGGGCTCGGGTCCGTCGCGCCGTAGCTCTTGCTGGCTTGACAGTCGCCGTTTTGTGCCGCCAACCCCGGCCGACCGCGCCGCACCCGCGCCATCAGGGAATCAGCACCATTCTGCCTACGCACTCCCCTTGGGCGAGCTTCGCCATGGCGAGATTCGCTTCCGCGAGCGGGTAGCGCTGAGCGATGATCGAGCGGATCTTTCGTTGGCAGATCAGGTCGATGGTCTCCTGCAGATCTTTCCTCGCGCAGGAGCGTGAGCCGAATACCTGCAATTCGCGAGAGACCAACTGCTGCGAATTGATCTCGAGCAAATTGTCGGCTCCATACGCAATGGAAACGAACTTCCCTCCGGCGCGCAGCAGCCTGATCCCAAGCTGCTGGGTAGCGGGGCGGGCCACGAAGTCCATCACGACATCCGCGCCGCCCCGGGTCAGCTCCAGAATTGTCGCGCCCACGTCGCCGCTGCCGCTGTTGAACACCGCGTGGGCGCCAGCCTGCTGCGCCAGCGCGAGCGCCGCGTCGTTGATGTCCACCGCGAATACGGTCGCGCCCAATGCCCGCGCGATCTGCACCGCGTGGACTCCGAGGCCGCCGGATCCGATCACCACCAGCGTTTCGCCCGCCTGGAGCGCGGCCTTCGTTGTCAGGGCGCGATATGGGGTGGCGATTGCGTCGGTGATGATCGCCGCCTCCTCGAAAGGCAGATCGGGAGGGACAAAGAACAGGTTCTGCACGGGCACTTTGACATACTCGGCAAAACCGCCATCGAGATTGAAGCCGATCTGCCCTTTGATTTGCGTGCAGAGGATTTCACTTCCGGCCTTGCAAAAGCGGCACTCACCGCAGGACAGGTAGCAATAGACAACCGCGCGCCGGCCGAGCAGCGCGCGGTCCACCAGCTTTCCGACCTCAACCACTTCCCCGGCGATCTCGTGACCCGGCACCAGCGGCAGTTGCTTCAGCGCAGGATGCATGCCGTGCCATATCTTCAAGTCGGTGCCGCACAGACCGCACGCGCCGACCTTGACGATGGCGTCATCGGAACCCGCGGCGGGAATCGGCCGCTCGCGGGCAGCGAGAGGAGCGTTGTATTTCTCCAGCACCATGCAGCGCATCGACCCTCCCCGCTTCGTGGCCGCGCACGCGCAGCCAGCGAAGTCCGCTGTTGAAGGACTAGTTCGCGCCGGTGCCGAGTTTCGCCAGAACGGCGCGGTTCACCACATTGATCGGCGTCTGACCCTTGACGGCGCGTACGACCTCTTCGGCTCCCTTGCGTTGCAGGTCGTCGCGCGCGTCCAGCGTCCAGCAGCCCATGTGCGGCGTGATAATCACGTTCTCGCGGCCGAGCAGCGGATGGCTCTTGTCGGGCGGCTCTTTCGCCATTACGTCGAGCGCCGCTCCTGCAATGAGCCCTTCGTCCAGCGCCTGGACGAGTTCCGCCTCGCGCACCACCGGCCCGCGAGCCGTGTTGATCAGCCACGCCGTACGCTTCATGGCGCGGAACTGCTCCAGGCCAAACGAATTCTCCGTCTCCGGCGTAAGCGGCGAATGCAGCGAAAGAAAGTCGGACTTTGCCAGCAACTCCGGCAACTCAACCTTCGTCACGCCGACGGCAGCCATGGCTTCTTTCGTGACAAACGGATCGAAGGCGACGCAGTTCATCTTGAGGCCGCGCGCCTTCTCCGCCAGGCAGCGGGCAATCCGGCCGAAGCCGAACAGGCCGACCGTCAGCTGGTTGACCCGGCGGAAGGACGTAAAGTCGATTGCCATCGGTCCCCACTTGCCGTCGCGAACCGCCTGCTGGCCCTGGCGCAGCCGCCGCGACACCAGCAGAATCACGGCGATCGCGTGGTCAGAGACCTCTTCGGTGCAGAAGTCGGGGATGTTGACGACGATGATCTTGCGCGCCGTGGCCGCCGCCAGATCGACGTTGTCGAATCCAACGCCCAGGCGGACGATGACCTTGCAGCGATCGAGAGCGTTGATCACCTTCTCGTCAAAGCGCGCCATGCCAACGATGACCGCTTCGGCTGACTTCGCCGCGGCGATGATCACGTCCTGGTCCTTCGTTTGCAGTACCTCCAACTCGATACCGTTGCGGCTGAAAATGTCCTTGGTCAGTTCGAGGGAAGGAAAGGGATGATCGGTAATGACAGCTTTCATCGGTTCCAGCTCCTATGTCCGTGCTGAATAGAATCAGTTAAAACTCGCCTCGGGAGAGGTATCCTCCATCCACGTTCAAATTGTGTCCAGTCACCATGGATGATGCATCTGAGGCCAGAAAGATCGCAGCCCCGACGAGGTCCTCAACCTCCAATACCCGTCCAACCGGGAACAAGCGCTCGTAGTGCGCCGTGAGCGCCGGATCATCGAGTCGCTCCCGCGTGCGCTCGGTGCGCGTAGCCGACGGGCTGATGGTGTTCACCGTAATGCCGTCCCTGGCCCACTCGACCGCTAGTGATCGGCTGAGCTGGATGACCGCCGCCTTGCTGACGCTATAGGCGGCAAACTCACTCACCCCCACCGAGCCGAAGTTCGAGCCGAAGTTGATGATGCGGCCCCGCTTCTGCCGCCGCATCAGCTTTGCCGCCTCGCAGCAAAGCAGGAAAGGTGCCGTAACATTGATCCGCAGCACCTCTTCCCATTCCTCAACCGAGGTCTCCAGCGCGGGCTTCTTGAGCCCGATCGCGGCATTATTCACCAGTACATCGAGCCGGCCGAAGATGGCACCCACCTCAGCCATCATGGCCGTAATCTGTTCCGGGCGCCGCAGGTCGCAGCGCAGGAACGTCAGCTCGCCGTCAATATCGCGCTCGGCGATGTCGGCGACCGCAACCGTCGCTCCGCACTCCCGGAGCGCGCGCGCAATGGCGAGACCGATGCCACGCGTTCCGCCGGTGACCAGCGCGATCTTCCCGGTCAAGTCGAACCTGCCGCTCACGCTATCGATCCTCGCCGCTGAACAGTCATGGGCCTTTACGCCCTTCGCCTTACCCCAAAGCCATGCCTCCGTCGATGAACAGCGTGGTGCCGGTGACGTAATCGGAGGCAGGCGATGCGAGATACACCAGCGCCGGGCCAACGTCGTTCAGGCTCCCGATGCGATTCATCGGTATGCGCTTCTTGCGACCCTCGTTGAGCTGCACGTAGGCTTCGTCCTTGCGTTCCGGAAACAAGTCCAGCGAACCCGGCGCCAGGCAGTTGACGCTGATGCCTTGTGACGCCCATTCCACTGCCAACGCACGAGTCATCTGGATGACCGCCGCCTTGGTGACGCTATAGCACAGGCGTTCCGGCGTCGCCCTGACGGCCATCGCAGAAGCGATATTGACGACTTTGCCGGAGCCGCGCGCCAGCATCGTCTTCCCCACCGCCTGCGTTACCAGGAACATGCCGGTCACGTTGGTGCGCATCATGCTGACCCACTCGTCCTCGGGTATGTCCTCGAACTTGTGGTGACAGAAAGCCGCGTTCTGTCCGGCGTTGTTCACCAGCACATCGAGCTTTCCGAAGCGAGCCATTGCCTTCTGTACCATCCCGGCGATGGCGACCCGGCAGGTGACATCGGCTTGCAGGACTTGCACCTCGACGTCGAAACCCGCAAGTCCCGCAGCCGTTGCCTCGAGTTCCTGTAGGTTCCGCGCCACCAGCACCAGGTCGCTGCCCACCTCGGCCAGTGCCCGCGCCAAAGTCCTTCCGAGGCCACGGCCGGCCCCGGTCAGCAGTGACACCGTGCCCTTCAGCGCACGGGGCGAAAACAGTTGTGGTGTGTCCATGTCGTTTAGTAAACGAAGTTCTTCAGAACGCCGACGCCCTCGACTTCGACCTCGATCTCGTCGCCACGCTTCAGCGGTCCGACCCCGGCCGGAGTGCCGGTGGCAATCATGTCTCCCGGCATCAGCGTCATGTATTTCGACGCGAAACTGATGAGTTGGCTGACGTTGAACAGCAGGTCGTCGCTGTTCCCCGACTGCACCACCTTCCCGTTCAAACGCGTCATGACGTTCAACTTGTCAGGGTTGAGGCCGGTCACAATCGCCGGGCCGAACGGGCAGAACGTATCCACGCCTTTCGACCGCGCAAACGACTTGTCCTGCTGGTGATAGTCGCGGGCGGAGACGTCGTTGACGACGCTGCATCCGAACACGCAGCTCAGCGCCTCGCTCTCGCTCACGTTCTTGGCGCGCTTGCCGATGATCACCGCCATCTCGCCTTCGTAGTCCACGCGCTGCGACTCCGGCAGGATGATCGTGTCCAGGTGGCCGATGACCGAGGTCGGCGCCTTCAGGAAGATCATGGGCACTTCCGGCGCCGGGAACGGCGATTCCTTGATGTGGAGCTTGTAGTTGAGCCCGATGCCGAGGATTTTCGGCGGCTGAATCGGGGGCAGTATCTTGACCTGTTGCAGTTCAACAGTCTGGTTAGTGGGCTTGGGACCATCAAAGATGTCGCCGGCCAACTTGGCGATCACGCTGCCTTCGAGGATCCCCCACGCGACCTCTCCCTGGTATGAGTAACGTACAATCTTCATAATCTCGTTCCTTCCCATTCCTGCCGCTTCATGGTTTCCGCTGCCCGAGGGTTAGCCGATTACGGGAGAGCCGCACCTTATTTCGTCGCACTTTGCATGTCAAGACTTTTTTCGATTTTTCCTTTGATTATCGATATACCGCTGCATATTTGGATTGCGCCCGTGGGTCAGGTTGCGTTAAATGGAAGTGGCACGACCGAGAGAGTTCTTCCAGGAGAGTATGGGACCCGTTTTAATGAAACACGCGAAGGCAAGGCTGGCTGGCAGTTCCCGGCAGGAGGGCAACGGATCGACTACGCTCACCTCCCAGGTTTACGGCCAACTGCGCAGCGAAATCATCGGGTGCCAGCTGAAACCCAATGAAAAGCTGCGCCTGGTGGTATTGCAGCAGCGCCTCGGGGTAAGCATGAGCGCCATCCGCGAGGCTCTCTCGCGGCTTGCCGCCGAAGGTCTGGTGGTTGCCGAAGATCAGCGCGGCTTCCGCGTCAGTCCCGTATCCAAGGAAGACCTCGTCGACCTCACCCGCGTCCGTATCCAGATCGAACTGCTGGCGCTGGCTGAGTCGCTCCGCTCCGGCGATATCGCGTGGGAGGCCAGCCTGCTTGGCGCCTATCATCAGATGTCCCGCTCCGCTCCGCCGACCCGTGGCAGTTCTGACGCCGACGATCCGGGCGCGCAATTTCACCGCAAGTTTCACGATGCCCTGGTTGCGGCCTGCGGCTCGCACTGGCTCCAGTATTTTCGTGAGATTGTCTACTCCGAGTCGGAGCGGTACCGCAGGCTGGCGATTCTTCCTTCGGTGCGTAAGCACCGTGATATTGCGGCAGAGCACAAGGAACTGCTTGAATCTGCGCTTGCCCGCGATGTAGAGCGCGCCTCCAAGGCCATTGAACTCCACTTCTCCCGCACCGCCAATCTTGCCATCCAGGCGCAAGGACTCTCGTCCGTTGCGGTCGTTGGCAACGGTCCGCAACCTAAGTCCGCCAAGGCCAAATCCGCAGCGCGAAAGTAGCCGCCGCTGACGGACTCCTCGCCCGGTTGACCCCACGCGAGTCCCGTTTGTCCGGCCTCTTGACGCAGCAATTCAAAATATCGACATTTTACGCGGCCATCGATTTTCACCTTGACAGGCGTTTTGCCGTGGGATAAAAATCATCCCTCGCTAAAACTGCGCGAAGTCGGCAACGTCTCAACCGGGGATATACCAGAGTGAACCGGGATAGTCAGGGCCCTTCAATGCGAGCTTTCTTGCGGCGGCCGATGCCCCATCGGGCATCCCGGCCGGTCGGGCACCCTCTGCCTGCCGTTTCACTCCCGGACCGACCTTCAGCGCAACGCCATCCATGGGTGGCGGTACTCAGAGATTTGTTCATTCAATAGCAGGAGGAGATTTCACCATGCCCGAGGCGACACCCGAAGAGAGAATCCCCTTACGGTTTGGAATGGGGAATGTGGACTGGCAGCAGCGTATCGACTGGGATGCGCTTCGCCGCAAGCGGATGGAGCGCGCCCAGCAGTTCATGGCCAAGTGGGGCATCGGCGCCGCCATCGTATACAACCATGATCGCAGGCGCTATCTCTCCAGCGTCTGGACCCACCCGTACGGCAAGCATCTGCCCTACAACTTCGTGGTGATGATCCGCGGAGCCGGGTTCCCCTTCGTGCCGGTAGAGTCGAAGGTGGACGGTCCCCGCGTTGTCGAGGATTGCCCGTGGCTCAAGGATCGCATCCTCGACGAGCACGAGTTGCTGCAGCCGAAGCCATACAAGTTCATGCCGCCCAACGAAGCCAAGGTGGCATGGGGCACGATGGCCAAGCAACTCAAGGCCCTGCTCGTCAAGCACGGCGTGGCCGACATGCCGGTTTCGATCGACTATTGCAACCCCTACATGTACCAGGCGCTGGAAGATGTCGGGCTGAAGATCGTGGACGGCAACGGCTGGATCGACGAAGCCGGCATGGTGAAGTTCGACGAAGAGATCGTGCTGATGAAGATGGCCGCCACGATTCACGAGCGCGGCTACGGCGCCCTCATCAAGGACTTCCGCATCGGCATGCGGGAGAACGAGGTTCAGAACATCGTCGCCGGGGTAATCTACGGCGCCGGGGCCGAGTACCAGGAAGGCTGGGTGCTCAACTCGGGCGACCGCGGCAATCCGCGCAGTTTCAACTGGGCGGACAAGCCGATCCGGCCGGGCGAGTTCCTCTCCGCCGAGTTCTGCCACATCACTTACTGCGGCTACAAGGTCTGCTACGACCGCACCTTCCTGGTGGGAGCAAGACCGACCGAGTTGCAGAAGGAAGTCTATGCCACGGTCGTGGAGATGTGCGAACGGGTGAAGGACCTGCTGAAGGCCGGTTTGAGCACCCGCGATGTGGCCCGTCTGCGGCCGATGCCGGGTGAGAACCTGACCACCTCGGAGCGCATACGGCAGTGGCGCGGCACGTGGAAGAACCACTTCGGCGGCATGGGCATCGCGTGGGATTCCTCGCCGTACATGTACACCGAAGACGATCCTGAGTTCATCCTCGAGCCGAACATGACCTTCGCTTATCACGCGCTCTTCCAGGTAGACGGTCCGGCGGGCGGCGTGGCGGTCGAGAACACCTATCGCATCACCAAGTCGGGTTGCGAAATTCTGAACGCATGGCCGTACGAAGACATCATGGTGATTGGCCTCTGATGCGCATTTCCTCATCGGGAGGAATCGCCGGGTAGAGACTCGTTGAGCGGCAACGCCTCACTCCGTGCACTTCGGCGTGAGGCGTCTGCCGCGCAGGTACACACGGTAATCGTTGGAACAGTAATAGACCACAGGGCCTCGCGGTTCGCGCAGTTGTATGGGTGCGTGCAAGATCACTCGAAGCAGTGAATGCCAGGAGGCGGGTATGAGCGACAAACCAAGCGACCAGGTTCATTCGGGTGCGGATCTGGCCAATCCTTCGCGTCGGCAATTTATCAAAAAGACGGCTGCTGCTGCGGTTGTGACCGCGGCCGCTCCGGCCATTTTCACGCGGTTTGCCCACGCCGCCGATCCCGTCAACATCGGGGTCATTGCTTCCCTGACGGGCTATCTGTCCGACCAGGCGCAGAACGTGGTGCAGGGCGTGGAACTCGCCGTCGATGAAATCAATCGCAAGGGCGGGCTTCTGGGCAGGAACATCAAGGTGTTGGTGCGTGACGATGAGATGAAGCCGCCGGTCGGCGTGCGGCGCTTTGAAGAACTGGTGAAGACGCAGAACATCGTGATGCACAACGGCGTGGTATTCGCGCCGGTGTCCAGCGCAATCCAGCAAGCCAACAAGCAGATGGGCGACAAGGGGGTCGTACTGTTCCAGGTGACAACCAACATCCTGGAGCAGAACCCCAAGAGCATGCAGCCGAACCTCTTCTTCGCCGGCAGTTCGCTGGAGGCCTTTGGCCTCGCCGGCGGCGAGCACATGGCCAAGAATTTCGGCAAGAAGACGTTTATTCTCTACGCCGACTACGCCGGCTGGGGATGGGTCATCCGCGACGCGTTCATTCGTGCGGCCAACGCCAACGGCGCGCAGATCCTCGGCTCGCTGGCCATTCCCCCGGGTACGACGGACTTCCAGCCGTTCCTGACGCAGGTGATGGCCAAGAACCCGGACTACGTGACCTGCATCGTCAACGGCATGATGTTCGTCAACTGCATCAAGCAGGCCTATGCGATGGGCATGAAGGACAAGATGAAGTTCGTCACCTTCCATGTGAACATCGAAGAGGTCAATGCGGCCGGGCCGGAAGTCATCAAGGACGTAGTGCTGGTCACCGACTACTTCTGGAATCTGCAGAGCCCAAAGAACAAGGCGTTCCTGGAGCTCTATTACCAGAAGAACGGCAACAAGGCGCGGCCTTCGATGCGCACCTTCCTGCATTATTCGAGCACGATGATGTGGGCCGATGTCGTCAGGAAAGTGAAGACCTTCGAGCCGCGCGCGGTCGCGGCCGGACTCGTCGGCTTCAAGGGCGACTACGGCAAGGGTCCGGTGAGCATTCGGACCACCGGCGACCACACGAGCGTGCAGTCCGTGCTGATAGCGCGCGGCAAGGGTCCGAAAGAAATGAAGGACCCGTTCGATACGCAGGAGATCGTGAAGGTATACAGCGGTGAGAACTACTTCTACACGCCCCAGGAAAAGGGCTGGTAGAGGTCGGTCTCAGGGCACAACGTGCGGCAGAACCCGGAGAAGCCTTGCCTGCCCGGCGAGGCTTCTCCAATAGTTGGCGCAAGCGATGCTGCGACTCGAATCCATCTCCATCAATTTCGCTGGCGTGCAGGCCGTCAACAAGGTCAGCTTTGAGCTTGCGCCCAACACGATTACCGCGGTAATCGGACCCAATGGCGCGGGCAAGACAACGCTGTTCAATCTCATCAGCGGTTTTTACGCCCCCAGCGAGGGCAAGATTCTGCTGGACGGAGTGGATATCACGCGGATGCCCACCCATGAACGGGTCCGTCGCTCCATGGGCAGGAGCTTCCAGATCACCAATCTGTTCCCGCAACTCACCGTGGCCGAACACCTGGTGGTTGCGGCATCGCGCCAGTCAATCTGGAGACTGACGCAGGCCGCCGAGCAGCGGGTGCGCGAAGTTCTCAAGGATGTCGGCCTGTGGCACCTGCGCGATGTGCGGGGCAAGGAACTGACCGTCCCCGACCAGAAGAAGCTCGACTTCGCGGTCATGCTCGTGCAGGCGCCCAAGCTGCTGCTGCTGGATGAACCATTCGCCAGCCTCGCTTCGGACCAAATCGACGAACTTGGTCGCCTCGTCGCGGCCATGGCAAAGCGAAGCACCGTGCTGCTGGTGGAACACCGGCTCGACGTGATCATGCGGATCGCCGATCGCGTCATCGTGATGGCGAGGGGCGAGGTGATCGCCGATGGCACGGTGGCGCAGGTGCGCCAGAGCGAACTGGTCCAGAAGGTCTATCTGCGAGAGGTCTGCTGAATGCTGGAGCTGAAGCATCTGAACGCCGGATACGGCCCCAGCCAGGTGCTGTTCGACCTCTCGTTGCATGTCGGGCGAAACGAAATTGTAAGCATCATCGGCCGCAATGGCGTGGGCAAGACGAGCACCCTGAAGGCCATCATGGGCCTTATCTCCGCCAGTTCGGGAACGATTGAGCTGGAGGGCAAACCGATTTCCGGGTTGCCCACCTACAAGCGCGGCCGCCTGGGAATCTCCTTCGTTCCCGACGATCGCGGCATTTTTGTCAACATGACGACCGCCGAGAACATGCGCGTTCCGCTCATTGGCCACAAGAAGAGGACAGACGGGAACCTCGACATGGTCTTCGAGTTGTTCCCCATCCTCAAGGAGCGTTGGAAGCAGAAAGCCGGCACGCTGAGCGGCGGCGAACAGCAGATGCTTACCATCGCACGCGGTCTGGTGGTCGAACCGCGCCTGCTGCTGCTGGATGAGATCTCCGAAGGACTGGCGCCCGAGATCATCTTGCGCTGCTGCGATGCGTTTCGCGCCATCAAGTCAAGGACGGCGATCCTGATCGCCGAGCAGGACGTCAGAGCGGCCTTGGCCGTCTCTGACCGCGTCTATGTCATGCTCAACGGCGCGGTCGCCTTCCACGGAACGGTGCCCGAGGTTCACGAGCAGCGGGCCATCGAGAAGTACATTTCGATATAGAACGGGAGTCAGGGACCCATGGTGACGGAAACAGGGGGAATGGCGTCGGCCCGGGCGGTTGAGCCGGTTGCTGCGCCCGAAGGGCCACTGTTCAAGAGGCAGTCGCGAGTGCCGATGGTAATCGGCTACGTCGTGCTCGCCTTTCTTTTCCTAGTCCTCCCCTACCTGACGGCATACGACACACTGGTGGAAGACATCATTGTCTGGAGCCTGTTTGCCATGGGCTTTAACCTGGCCTTTGGCTTCACCGGCATGGTGTCGCTCGGACATGGCGTGTTCTTCGGCGTCAGCGCTTTCACCGCCGGCATCCTCGCCATGTTCTGGACGCCGCACATCATCACGCTGCCGATCGGCGTGCTCGTCGGCACCCTCACGGCGTACGTCGTCGGCTATGTCTCGCTCAAGCGGGCACGCGTGGATGTGCATAAAGCGCTGCGCATCGCCTACCTCGTGCTGATCTCCATCGCCGCCTCATACATCGCGATGTACATCTTCCTCAGTCCGCTGGCCGCCTACAGTGGCGGCGACATGGGATTGCTCGGCTTCGTCAATCAGCCGTTGCACGTCGCCGGATCATGGCAATTGGACCTGAAGGCGCACCGGCAGATTTACATGATCGTCGGGGTGGTGGCGCTGTTGGCCATCGGGGCGTTGCACCGGATCGCAAATTCGCCGGCCGGTCTCATCATGCGTTCCATTCGCGAGAACGAGATTCGCGTCGGCTTTCTCGGTTACAACACCTTCCGCTTCAAGTTGCTGGTCTATACGCTTTCCGGATTCGTCGCCTCCCTGGCCGGCGCTCTTTACCTGCTGCGCTCGGGATTCATCAGCGTCGACGTCTTCGATTTCAACTTCACCTCCGAGCTGGTGGTCATCTGTCTGCTCGGCGGACGGAACACGTTCTTTGGTCCGTTGGTCGGCACCGTGATTTTCATGATTCTCAAGGATGTGATCAGCGCCTACACCGCTTCATGGGCGCTGGTGCTGGCACTCGTACTCATTATTTCGGTGCTCTATCTGCCGGCGGGGCTCGGCCCGACCTTTGCGTCGCTGCCCTCCCGGCTTTTCCGCGCAGGCAAGAAGTAAGCACAGGCTGCGTGCAAGCTTAACCGGGGTAGAAGATGGGACTTCTGATCGTGACCCAACTCATCAGCGGGCTAACGTCAGGCGTGCTGTTAAGCCTCATTGCCATTGGCATCGCGCTGACCTTCGGCCTGCTGAAGGTGGTCAACCTTTCGCATGCGGCCATCTTCACCCTGGGCGGCTACATCGGTCTTGCCACCTTCCGCTACTGCGGCAACTTCTGGCTCGCCATCGCGCTCGGCGCGCTGATTGCCGGGGTGGTCGGCGTCATCTTTGAACGCGTCTGCATCAGCCGCGTGTATGACGATCCCGTGCTCGGCTTCCTGGTTACATTTGCCTTGATGATGGGTCTGACCCAGGCCATCCGCATGATCTGGGGACCGGGCAACCAACTCTCGCCGCAGCCGGCCTACCTGATGAAGGTCATTTACTTCGGCGCGGTTCCGGTGTCGAGTTACCGACTGTTTGCGATTCTGGCCGGACTGGTGATCATGGGCGCCATGTGGCTCTTCATCAGCAAGACCAACATTGGGCTGATTGTGCGGGCCACGCTGGACAACAAAGACATGGTCAATGCCTTCGGCATCCGCTCGGCGACCGTGCTTACCATCGTCTTTGGGCTGGGCAGCGGTATTGCTGGAGCCTGCGGCGTCATCGGCGCGCCGATCTTCGGACTCTTCCCCGATGTCGGAGGGCAGATGCTGGTCTCGTGCTTCGTCGTAGTAGTGATGGGCGGACTGGGCAGCATCCGCGGTGCCATGGTGGCCGGACCGATCATAGGCGTGGTTACGGCCTTCACGGCCCTGATCAGCGCCGGCTTAAGCAATGTCGTAGTGTTCGTGCTGATGGCGGTGATTTTGCTGGTGAAGCCCATGGGATTCTTCGGAGATAAGTTGTAGCCGCGCCTTCAAGGGGAGCAGTAGTGAACAGGTTGCCTGCGTTTGCCTATGCCAGTCCGCACTCGCTCGCCGAGGCCATCGATATTCTGCAGCGCGAGGGTTCCGCCGCCATTCCCTATGCTGGGGGAACCGACCTGCTGGTCCGCGGAAAGCGCAGGGGCGAATTGCCCAGGGTGCTCGTTAATCTGAAGCGCATCGGCGAGTTGGCAGGGATTCAGCAGTGTTCTAGCGGACTCCGCCTCGGGGCGTTAACCACGATTGCCGAGATGCAGTCATTGCCTCTGATCAACGAGCGTTACCCGGTGCTGGCGCAAACGGCCGCCCGGCTGGGACCTCCAACCATCCGCAGTCTCGCGACGCTCGGCGGAAATATCGGACGAGCTTCGCCTGCCTCCGACATGGCCCCCGCTCTCATCGCCCTTTCGGCCACAGTTGCCGTCGCGGGGCCGCAGGGCTCCCGAGTCGTCGCGCTGGAACACTTGTTCCGCGGCCCCGGAGTAACCGTCCTGGCTCCGGGCGAAATCATTACCAGCTTTCTCGTGCCCGCATTGCCCGAGCACGCAGCGGCCGTTTACGAGCGGCTGGGACGCACCGCGGGCGCGGAATGCGCGCTGGTTGGCGTCGCCTGCTGCCTGACATTGACCGCGAACGGCAAGAGCATTAGCGCTGCGAGAGTGGCATTGGCGTCGGTGGCTCCGGTTCCCCTGCGCGCGCAGCAGGCGGAAGCGGTCTTGCTCGCGGGTTCGCCGACTGAGTTCCAGCTCGAATTGGCCGCACAGGCCGCAGCTGCCGAGTGCATGCCGATCTCCGACGTCAGGGCAAGTGCCGCCTATCGCCGGGAAATGGTGCGGGTACTGACGCTTCGCGCCCTCCGCAAGGCGCTGGCCATGGCCCGGGGAGTGCAGGCATGAGGATTGCGATCGACCTTACGGTCAATGGTGAGCGCCACCGGCTGGAGGTTTCCCCCCAGGTCACACTGCTCGAACTGTTGCGTGAGCAGTTGCGTCTGACCGGAACCAAGGAAGGATGCGGCACCGGCGATTGCGGCGGATGCATCGTGCTGTTGGAAGGTGTAGCAGTCAACTCCTGTCTCGTACTTGCGGTTGATGTCGATGGCCGGGAAGTCACCACGATTGAGGGTTTGGCCTCTGCCTCCGGACTGCATCCGTTGCAGCAGAGCTTCCTCGATCACAACGCCCTGCAGTGCGGCTTCTGCTCGCCGGCGATGCTGCTCACTTCCAAGGCGCTGCTCGACGGCAATCCGGCAGCCGGCGAACTCGAAATCAAGCAAGCGCTCTCCGGGGTGCTCTGCCGCTGCGGTTCTTACAAGAAGATCGTGGAAGCGGTCTCGGCCGCCGGGCAGAAGATGAGGTCGCAGCCATGACCGCCTCCTACATCGGCAGATCGGTGCCCCGCATCGATGGTCTCGAAAAAGTCACCGGCCAGGCGCGCTACACCGCCGATGTCGATCTGCCCGGCATGCTGCATGGCGCAGTACTGCGAAGCCCCTTGCCGCATGCCCGCATCGTGCGGATCGATGCGGAAGCAGCCCGCAAGATGCCGGGGGTGCGTGCGGTTGTCACCAGCCGCGATTTTCCTTTCACCTTCGGCGGCCCCTTGAAAGACCAGCCCTTCCTCGCCACCGACCGCGTCCGCTACGTCGGCGAGCCGGTTGCCGCGGTTGCCGCCGAAAGCGAGGCGGAAGCACAGGCTGCCGTCCGCAAGGTTGCCGTCGAGTATGAGGAGTTGCCCGCCGTGTTCGACCCGCGCGACGGCCTGCGCAGCGACGCCGCGGTGATTCATCCCGAACTGCACACCTACCGGCGGGCTCCGCAGTACGAGATCATTCCCGGCACGAACGTCTGCACGGTTCGCAACTACTTTGCGGGCGATATCGCGCGCGGCTTTGCCGAAGCCGATGAGGTGTTCGACGACGAGTTCTACATCCACGCGGTAGCGCATACCCCGATGGAGACTCACGCGGCGGCGGCGCAGTACTCCCCGGCGAGTCACGAGTACACGGTGTGGTCCTCCACGGATCGGCCCTACCGTCTGGCTGCGGTGCTCGCTGAGGCGCTCGGCATCTCGCTCAACCAGGTTCGCTTCCTCAGCATGTACTCCGGCGGCGGATTCGGCGGCAAAGCCGCGCTGGTTGCCGAGGCGATCGCCGTCGCGCTCGCTCGATTTACTTCCGGAAGACCCGTCAAGGTGGTCTGTTCCCGCGAGGAGGAACTGACCGCCTCGCAGACTCGTCACGCCGCCTTCCTGCGGCTGAAGACCGGCATAAAGCGCGACGGCACGCTAACGGCGCGGCGCGCGGACGTGGTCTGGGATAACGGCGCCTATGCCGCGCTCGGCCCGGATGTCGCCTATCGCGGAGTGCTCACCATATTCGGCCCGTATCGCATTCCCAACATCGAGTTAATCTCGCGCCTCGTTTACACCAACAAGCAGGTGGCGGGCGCCTATCGCGGCTTCGGCACCACGCAGGCGACATGGGCCTGCGAGTCGCAGATGGACATCATCGCCGCCCGGCTCAAGATGGACCCGCTTGAGCTGCGCCTGAAGAACGCCTACATCGACGGCGACACCTACCTCAACGGCCAGGTCATGCGGACTGTGGGACTCATCGACACCCTCCGCCAGGCCGCCGGGAAGATAGGCTGGAACTCCCCCCGGCCACAGCCTTCGGGAAGCAAGCGCCGGGGAATTGGTCTGGCCTGCACCATCAAGCCGACCGCTACGCCGACCACTTCCTACTGCTTCCTGCGCGTGAACGACGATGCCAGCCTGGTGCTGCTCTGCGGGTCTCCGGAAGTCGGCGGCGGCCAGAAGACCGTGCTCTGCCAGATGGCAGCCGAGTCGGTCGGCGTACCGCTGGGTTCGGTCTCGATCCCCAGCCCCGACACGAACTACACACCCTTTGACGACGCCGTTGGCTCCAGCCGCACGACCTATCACATGGGCAACGCCATCCGCATGGCTGGAAGGGAAGTGCGCGACAAGATTCTCAACCACGCGGCCCGTATCCTCTCGACCGAAGCCAGCGTCCTGACGCTGCGCGAAGGCAGCATCACCGACGCGAGCGGCACTGAGCGCCTGACGCTAAAAGAGCTGCTGCGCAAGGTCGTGCCCCGTGGCGGGTCCATTCTCGGTGAGGGCCAATACTCTCCCGAAGGCTCTCCGCTGCTGGCGGCATCGCCCGGCCAGACCGCGATGAGCAGCATCTTCTGGCTGTTTGCCACCCATGCGGCCGAGGTCGAAGTGGACACGGAAACCGGCCAGGTCAAGGTGCTTCGTGTGGCGGCGGCTCACGATGTCGGCAAGGCAATCAACCCGGCACTCTGTGAGCAGCAGATCGAAGGGGCGGTCATCATGGGGCTGTCCAACACCTTGTTCGAAGAGTTCAAGATGGAAAGAGGCCGCGTGCTCAACGATACGCTGGCCGATTACAAGCTGGCCTCGACGATGGACTTTCCGAAGATCGACTCGATCATGGTTGAGTCGATGCATGAAGAGGGGCCCTACGGCGCCAAAGGCGTGGGTGAACCCGCCGCCGCCCCCACCGCCCCGGCCATTGCGAACGCCATCTTCGATGCCGTCGGAGTCCGGCTGCAAAGCCTCCCGATCACTCCTGAGACCGTCCTCGACGCCCTGCGCCGCCAGCGCGACTAAGGCGGCCAACCGGCCCGCTCGAAGCGATTGGCGTACTATTTTTGTATGCGCAGTTCAAAGTCAAAGCGTCCCACGGATCGTGAGTTGGTGCAGATCGTAGACGCCGCACTGGAGGACTCTGCCCGCAGATGCGGAGCCTGGCTGGTATGTCGTCCGGGGTGTACGCAGTGCTGCATCGGGGTGTTCGCGATCAGCCAGTTGGACGCGGTCCGGTTGCAGGAAGGCCTCGCCGAACTGGAGCAGCTTGATCCCGAGCGGGCCGGGCGGGTACGTCGGCGCGCCCGTGCCGCGGCCCGCAGCTTACGCGCTGATTTTCCGGGCGACGCGTCCACGGGAATCCTCTCCCCGAACGGCGACGAGTTCGAAGAATATGCCAATGACGAGCCGTGCCCCGTGCTTGATCCAGAGACCGGCAGATGCGATCTGTACGCGGCGCGCCCGATGACCTGCCGCGTATTCGGGCCGCCCATACGCTCCGAGGAAGGCCTCGGCGTCTGCGAGCTTTGTTTCAGGGGTGCAACCACCGATCAGATCGCCGCCTGCGAACTCCACCTGGACACCGATGACCTTGAAGCAAGGCTCCTCGCCCGTGTCGAGGCCGCTACGGGCAAACGTGGAGACACCATCGTTGCCTTTGTCCTCGGGCGCTAGATAAGTTCGTGTCCCCGCCGCCCGCGTGCTCGCAATCAGTCCAACGATTTGGGCCTCTCCGCAGCGCCGCGGCGAAAAAGCACCCGGCCTTCGACGGCGCTTGGCATACAATGCTGAGCGGTATCTGCGGCCCGCAGTTGGCGGCCGCGAGCCGGAGTTGATTCGCAGCCGGAGTTGATGACGCAATGCAAATAGAGAAGATCGCAATCGAAGAGCACTTTGCATCGCCCGACACGCTGGAAGGTTGCCGGTGGGTGCACTCGCATGACTGGGAGGAAATCAGTCATTACCTCACCGACTTGCACGGGCAACTCTTGCGGGACATGGATGCGAGCGGCGTAGGTATGTCGATCCTGTCGCTGAATTCCCCGGCCGTGCAGGCCATCACGCAGAAGCAGCAGGCGATCGAGGTAGCGCGGCGGGCCAACGATTATCTGGCGGAGCAGGTGGCGAAGAACCCGGCGCGGTTTCAGGCGTTTGCCGCGCTGCCGATGCAGGACCCGGAGGCAGCGGCGGCAGAGCTGATCCGATGCGTGAAGCAGTTGGGGTTCAAGGGCTGCCTGGTCAACGGCTTTTCGCAGATTGACGTGGAAGATTCGGCCGTCTATTACGACCTTCCGCAATACTGGCCCTTCTGGCAGACGGTGGAGGCGCTGGGAGTTCCCTTTTACCTGCATCCCCGCGACACGCTGTTTTCGCGGCGGCAAATCTACGCGGGGCATCCGTGGCTGCAGGGATCGACGTGGGCCTTTGGAGTGGAGACGGCTACGCACGCATTACGTTTGATCGGCAGCGGCCTGTTCGACAAGTTTCCGAAGCTCACCATCATTCTCGGGCATTTGGGCGAGACCCTGCCGACGACCATCTGGCGGATCGACCACCGCATCAGCCGTATTCCGCCTGGCTATCCGGCGAAAAAGAAAATGGCGGATTACCTGCGGGAGAATTTCTACGTCACCACGAGTGGCAACTTCTGCACGCACACGCTGCAGGATACGATTGCCGAACTGGGCGTGGACCGCATCCTGTTTTCGGCGGATTACCCGTTTGAACGCATGCAGGAGGCCGCCGACTGGTTCGATAAAGTAGACGTCATCAGCCGGGCCGACTGGCGCAAGATCGCCCGCGGAAACGCGGAGAAGCTATTTGGCCTGTCTGCGGCGAAAGCCGCCAGCGCGTAGAAGAGGCACCGGGGGACTTTTGTGGGCCGGCAACGCCCGCAGGTGGTCTTTCGAGGTTTGCGCCGTCACCTATCGTGAAAATGGTTTATTTCGTTGCTACTTAGAACTGGCGCATGCTGATGCGTAATCGGCAGGCGCCAGTTCTGCTCTGACCGTCGGCTGTGGATTTCAGAAGGCTTGGGCGCTCCCCGGAGCGCCTTCGTTTTTGCTTGGCCCGATAGCCGGCCCGAGGCCACGCACAGCCTCATTTCCATTGCGAGATTCGGCAGGCCGGCACTGTCTCGCGCCGCCCCAGGCTTTGCAGAAATTGTTGAGTTTGCAAGGTCGCCAGCTGCATGTCACCGTTGACATTAGGCCGTTATTGCTACAAACTCCTTCCAAATCAAAAAGCCTTGCCGGGGTCTTACCTGGGCGTTCGCCCGGGTCCCTTTCTGTTCAAGGCCGAGGAGAGCAACAGCATGGGCAACACGGTTTTGGTCGAGCAAACCGCGAGTGTGCGGCAGCAATCACTGGTGGCAAGGATGGAGCGGCTGCCGTTTCATTTCTGGCACGTTAAGATCCGGCTCATCGTCGGGTTAGCCACGTTTTTCGACGGCGTTGACGCCATGATGCTTGCCTACATCATGCCGGTTCTGCTGGGTCAGTGGCATATTCCGCCGACCAAGATCGGCCTGTTGATCTCCACCGGATATCTCGGACAGCTGATCGGAGCGGTCTTCTTCGGCTGGTATGCCGAGAAGTATGGCCGCATCAAGTCGCTGAGTGCGAGCGTTCTGGTCCTGGCAATCGGCTCACTGGCCTGCGCCTTTTCCTGGAGCTACACCTCGCTCTTAGTGTTCCGCCTATTTCAAGGGCTCGGACTGGGCGGCGAGATCCCGGTGGCGGCAACCTATATCAACGAGGTTGCGCAGGCAAAGGGCCGCGGAAGGTTCTTTGGCCTGTTTGAACTGCTCTTCACCGTCGGCCTGATCGGCGCTGGCGTTATGGCTTACTTCGTCATCCCCGCCTTGGGCTGGAAGGCGATGTTCATCATCGGTGCACTGCCGGCGCTGGCCACTCCGTTTTACCTGCGCAGAATTCCCGAATCTCCCCGCTGGCTGGGCAGCAAGGGCCGGCTGGACCAGGCAGAGGCCGTGGTGACCGACCTCGAACGCATTACTACCAACAACGGACAGAAGAAACTGCCGGAGCTGGATCTGTCGAAGCAGGTGAAGGTGGTCTCCAAGGCGACCGATTGGCGCGAACTGTTCCAGGGCATGTACCTGAAGCGCACGCTCGTGCTGTGGGTCGTTTTCTTCCTCAGCTATTTCCTCGTTTACGGATTGCAGCTCTGGGTGCCGACGCTGTTCACCAGGGTTTACCACCTGCCGTTGTCGGTGGCCATCAAGTATGGTACCTACGGGCAGATCTGCGGCCTGATTGGGCAGTTGATCTTTGCCATGGCGGCAGACTGGATCGGGCGCCGGGCATGGTTCGCGATTCTGTTCTCGGGCATGTTCGTGGCGCTGGGCCTGATGTGGATCACAGGTGTGCCCGAGGCGTGGATGCTGGCGGTTCTTTACTGCGCGTTCGTGGCGGTCATGTCGCCGGTCGCCATCCTGAGCCTGCTCTACGCCACTGAGATTTATCCGACGCGCGTCCGGGCGCTTGGCTTCAGCATCGGAACCGCGTGGATGCGCATTGCCGCCTTCCTCGGCCCGATGATGGTCGGCATCATTTACGCTGCCGCTTCGGTCCGGGCGGTCTTCGCCATCTTCGCCATCATTGCGGTAATCGGCGTGGTGGTCAGCCTGACCCTGGTGATCGAAACCAAGAACAAGGTGCTGGAGGAGTTGGCGCCGTAGTACTGCGAATAGAACAATGCGGCAGCGTGCGACGCGACGTTTGCAGGCTGCCGCTCGGGTCAATCCTCCCCCCGGGCGCTGCGCGAATGGCTGCGTCCGGGGGGCGCACTTCGGAATACACTGCAGCCGTTGCATCGTTCGGAGGCCAACCCCTTGTCAGCTGGTGAAAGGAGAGAGCCGTGACTTACGTCGATGGATGGAGAGGCCGGATTGGCTTAATTACTCCGGCGCCGGGCAGTTCAACGGAGGCCGAACTTAACCGCTACCGTCCCGAGGGAGTGGCGGTGCTCACGACCAGGATGCCCCTGAAGGAGATATCCGCCCAGGGCCTGATCCAGATGACCGCCTATGCCGAAGAAGCCGCACGGTTGCTGGCCGGGGCGGATGCCGACGTTATCGTCTTCGGTTGCACGGCGGGCAGCCTGCTGCTGGGGCCTGGTTATGACCGCGAGATTATCCAGAAGCTGGGGAGCGTGACCGGACGAAAGGTCACCACGACTTCAACCGGCGTGCTGCGGGCGCTGGAGTTTTTGCGGGTTAAGAAGGTGGCGGTTGCCACGCCATACTCCGCCGAGGTCAACCGGGCGGAGAAGGCGTTTCTGGAGGGCTCGGGATTTGCGGTCACTTCCATCATCGGTCCCCTGCTTTCGGACCCGAAGCTGGTGCCGCAGATTCCGGCCGCGGAGATGTACCGTCTGGCCCGCCAGGCCAATTCGGACGAGGCCGACGCGGTGTTCATCAGCTGTACCGGCTTGCATGTGATCGATATTATAGAAATGCTGGAAGCGGACCTGGGAAAACCGGTGATCACGAGCAATCAAGTGACGCTGTGGGCCTGTCTGCGCGCGCTCGAAGTCAACGATAGAATTGCGGGATTGGGAAGGCTCTTCGCGGGCTCAATGGAGCCGAAGCGCCAGGTGGTAACGGTTTGAGGAGAGGACAAAACTGTGAGTAAACCTCGGAGTCCATGGTGGACAGTGGCGGCATCGGTGCTGGGACTGATTGTCGGCACGGGAGCGATCAACGTGTTCGTGCCCGGTGTGCTGATGAAGCCTATCGCGGCGGAACTTAAGCTTGGGCGCGGCGTTATCTCGTCGGCGATCGGGTTGGCCAGCATTGTGACCGGCCTCGGTTCCCCGTTCTTCGGTCAGTTGGTCGACCGCTGGGGCGTTCGGCCGGTGCTGCTGCCCGCCATCGCGCTGTTTGCGGTCAGCACCGCTTCGCTCTCGTTGCTGAACTCGTCGGTCGTGCTGCTGCTCACCATGTTTGCGATACAGGGCTTGCTCGGTACGGGGCAGACCCCAACCGGTTATTCCAAGATGATCACCACCCGCTTCGACAACCAACGCGGACTGGCCCTCGGGATCGCCCTTGCTGGAGTGGGACTGGGCACGGCGGTGATTCCGCAGATAGCCCGGTTGCTGCTGCAGGGCTACGGTTGGCGGATCACCTACATGGGCCTGGGTTGCGCCATCTTCGTGCTGGCTTTTGTTCCGGTTGCCCTGCTCTTCGGAGAAACGTCCGAGGAGAAGCAGGCGCGGCAGCAGGCGAAGGTGCGGGGCACCGTGCCGGGTATGAGTTTTTCCGAAGCGGTGAGGACCACGAAATTCTGGGCCATTACCATCGCCTTCTTTCTCGGCTTCGCCGCCGTGAATGGATCGCTGATTCACCTGGTGCCGCTGCTCACCGACCGGGGCTTGCCGATCAGCACGGCGACGGCGGCGCTCTCCATCTCGGGCCTGGCGCTGATCGCCGGACGGCTGGTGGCCGGCTACCTGCTCGATCGTATCTTCGCTTCCTACATCGCGATCTTCTTCCTGGCCTGTCCGATGGTCGGGGTGGCGCTGCTGGCAAGCGGATGGGCTGGCCCGTGGCCGATCGTGGGCACGGTTTTCCTCGGAATCGGAGTCGGCGGGGAAGTTGACCTGATGGCGTTTTTGACGGGCCGTTACTTCGGCATCAGGGCCTTCGGCGCGCTGCATGGGTTGATGTTTACGTTTGCGGTCTTTGCCAACGCTGCCGGGTCGAACCTGATGGGATGGTGCTTCCAGATTAAGCACACATATACACCGGTATTCGTGGTGTTTGAGGTGTTCTTGGTGGTCGCGGTGGTGCTCATCGCGCGGTTGGGACCGTACAAGTATCCGGCAATGCGTCGGGCAGCAGCGCCCAAGACTGAGGCGGCGGTTACGCGGTAACCGCCGCTCCATCGTACGCAGCAGAACGTAGTACCTAGTCGGTGCCGGCCGACTCGCGTTCGCGGTGGCTGAGCGCCACGGCGGACCGGGTCATCTGGGGAGCAAATCCGATATGCGCGGCCGGGTCGAGCAACCGCTCGATCTGGTCTGCGCTCAGGTGCTGATTGACCCGCGGATCTTCGCTGAGCACCTGGCGGAAGTCGACGCCTTCCTTCAGCACCCGTACGGAATCTTCGTTGACGATGGTGTGGGCCGACATCTTGCCGACCTTCTTGCCCAGCTCGATCATCACCGATTCCGACTGCATCAGCCCCTTCAGTACGTCGAGGTTGGCGCGCATTCTCTCGGGGTAGACGATCATGCCGGCCGCCATCTCTTCGCCGTAGGTCAGCAACTCGCCGATCAGGCGGCAGGTCTCCTCCAGCTTTTCGCGGCCGCTGAGGAAGTGTTCGAGGTTCCACTCGTGGTCGATCATGGCCGCCTCGGCCAGCAGGGCGACGTTGTAGCGAACGTTGCGCGCCACCGAGATCATGTGCTGCGCCACCACCGGGTTGATCTTGTGCGGCATGCAGGATGATCCGACGATGCCGGGACGCCACGGTTCGCTGAGCTCGCCGACCTCCGTCTGCATGAGTAAATACACTTCCTGCCCGATGCGCCCGAGGTTCAAGGCGATCAGCGTGAGCAGGTTGGCAAACTCGATCTGGCGGTCGCGCGCGGAGTGCCACGCGATCTCGGGAACTTCCAGTCCCAGGTCCTTGGCCACCAGCGCCTGAATCTCGGGACCCTTGGGGCCAAAGGCGGCCATGATGCCTCCGGCGCCGGAAAGCTGGAGGGCAAGCACGCGCTTACGGCTGTCTTCGAGCCGCTCGATGTTGCGGCGAAGCTCGCGTGCCCACATGGCTACCTTGAAACCGAACGTGATGGGGACGGCCTGAATGTTGTGCGTGCGCGCCGCCATGATCGTATCGGCGTGCTTCTCCGCCAGCTTCAGCAAATCCAATTCGATGCGCAGCAGGCTGCGGCGGATGATCGTGTAGGCCTGCTTCAGCCCGAGCATCGTGCCGGTATCGACGATGTCGTGCGTGGTCGGGCCGATGTGAATATACTGGCCCGCGGGTCCGATGACCGGGTGGAAGAGCCGCAGCATCGCCACCAGCGGATGCTGGGTCTGGCGATACATCTCCTGGTACTGGTCGAGATCCAGCAGTTCGACGTCGGCCTTGCTGCTGATCTGGTCGGCCACATCCTGGGGGATGAGTCCCACCTTCGCCTGCGCCCGGGCCAGGCTGGCTTCAATGTCGAGCCAGCGCTGGAATCGCCCCTTATCCGTAAACAGCAGGTCCATTGCCTGCCTCGGAGTCTCGCTCACGGTCGTGCCTCCCCTTCTGGTTCCATGTACCTTGCACAGATGGAACAAAGCCCGGAATCATCCGGGCTTTGTCGTTGCTTAACTGGCGCTGCTACCGGGCGGGCTTGATGAACTTGCCCCAGCCGGGCTTGGCGGTGACCTCGCCTTCCTTCATGACAACCTTGCCGCGGACAACGGTGTGCGTCACCTTCCCCTTGAACTTCTTCCCGTGGTAGCTGCTGAAACCGCTCTTGGCATAGATGCGGGCGGAATCGGCGACCCACTCGCGCTTCATGTCGCACAGGGTGAAGTCGGCATCGGTGCCGACCTGGTTCGAGCCCTTCTGCGGATAGAAGCCAAAGATCTTGGCGCCGTTGACCGAGGTGACCTCGACCATTTTCTCGAGCGTGATACAGCCCTGGTTCACCTTGTTGAGCAGCACGTGTCCGTACCACTCGAGCAGCGGGTAGCCGAGCGAGGGTGGAGTGTAGTCGGCCGGCTTGGGACCGAGCAGGCCTTCGTAATCCTTGCGCGCGTGCGGGGCGTGGTCGGAGCCGATGAAGTCGATCGTTCCGTCCATGACCGACTGCCACATGTAGGCTTCGTCGGGCGAGGCATCATGCGCCAGATCGAATTCACCCCACTTGCCAGCCTTAGGATCGTATAGCTTCTGCACCGGCTCCATGCTGGGCATCAGCTCAAAGCTGGAGACCACGTCGATCTTGCCTTCCTGCTTGGCCAGCTTGACGAGGTCGATGAAGTCGGGCATCCAGGCGTGCATGGCATACCACTTCATCTTGGCCTTTTTCGCCAGGTAATAGAGTCCATAGCCGGCGGCGGCCATTTCCTCGTTGGTGTACCAGAGCGGACGAACGTGCTCGGTGATGCAGGGCAGGCCGGCCTTGCGCACCTTCTCGAGAGCTTCTTCGTGGAAGTACTTGTCCCACGGATGAACCGAGCAGAACTTGCCGACCTCGGCGCAGGCCTTGAAGGCCGCCAGAATCTCGGCGCTGTTGCAGGTCGCAGCCGCGGTGGAATAAGGGTATTTGTCCACCTTCTGGAAGATCTTGAACCACGCCACGCCGGCATCCGCCATCTGCTTTACATGGCCGCCGGCATGAGCCAGCGGACTGGCGATGGGATGAAAGTCGACGACCGACTTCTCTTCGCCCAACTTCACCTGCAGCATGTAATTCTCAAGCGTGTTGGGTACCGGATCGGTGTTAGGCTGCGGGAACAGCATGGTGATGCCGCCGGCGGCCGCCGACTTGGTCCCGGTTTCGAAGTCTTCCTTTTGCGTGAAGCCCGGCTCGCGCAGGTGGCAATGCCAGTCGACGATGCCCGGGATGATGTGCTGACCCTTGGCGTCGATGGTCTCGACGGCGTCGGTGATGGTGCCGGGCAGAGCGAGGCAGGCGATCTTCTCGCCGATAACGCCTACGTCGAGGTCTTTGAAGCCGTCTTCGGTATAAACGTGACCGTTCTTGATTAACAGATCGAACTTGCTCATAGCAATCGTCCCTTCCAAAGCCGCATGAGATGGTGCCACTGATCGTTGCCGGTTCTACTCGCGCTCCATGAGTTCGATAATGTTGCCTGCATTATCGAGGATGAACGCGCCCTTGATGCCGCGGTAAACCACATTCACGCCACGGGTGCTGAGAAAATCGAGCAGCAGCTGACGCCGGTCCACCGCCAGCGCAACATGCTTGACGCCGTGTGTCCTGATGTCCTCGTTGGGAATTCGTCGGCCGGGCGGGAGCGGGCTGGCGCCCTCGACCTCAAAAATTTCTATCGCCAGGCTGCCGCGCCGGATAATGGCGGCGCGTGCCCGGGCAACGGGAATGGCGAAGCGCCGCTCTTCGTGGAAGCCCAGCATGTCCCGGTACCAGGCGATGGACTCGTCCAGGTTCGGCACGCTGATGCCCCAGTGATCCAGCGTCAGTTCGATCTCGGCGGTCGTATCCTGCGTATCGTGATTCATCTTTTAATCTGCAACCTGCAACTACCCGGCGTGGGAGGCGACAGGATCGAAGCTGATGGCCCGGCTCGGGCACAGGCACCCGCACAGCGTGCAACCGCAGCATTGTTCCTTGTCGACGTAGGCCTGCTTGTCCCGGATCGTGATGGCCGTGCAGCTGCCGACGCGCTCGCACATGCCGCAGCCGCCGCACTTCTCGTGGTCGATGACGGCGTAGCTCGGCGCGTAGGCGATCTTGTCGTTGGTGACGAGGTATTGCAGAGCCTGGCCCCGCATCTGGTCGATGGTCTCGTATCCGTACTGCTCCATGTAGCAGATCATGCCCTTGCGAACGTCCTTGAGCACCCCGAATCCATCCCAGAGCAGCTTGGTGCAGAAGGAGACGAGGCTGGAGCCGAACATGATCGCCTCGATCGCGTGCTCCCACTTCTCCAGGCCGCCGCCGCCGGCGATGGGCAGGCCGGGCGCGACCTTGGCGGCCGTGGCGATCAGGCGGTAGGAAGACTGACGTATGGCTGGACCCTGCATGCCGCCAAAGCTGCACAGGCTGGTCGTGCCCAGCTTCGGCCTGCCGCCGCGGAAGATGTCGATGGGCGGCGCAACCAGCGGAGTGGCGCTGCTTACGATTCCGTCAGCTCCGCCATTCAGCACCGCGCGCACCGTCTGCGAGTAATCCAGCACTTCGGTCGCCGGCTTGCACCAGACGGGAATCTTGACGGTTGCTTTGACGGTGCGCACGATCTGCTCGACCGCCACCGGGTCCTTGCCGACGATCCCGCCGCCGCCCTTCGGGGCGCCTGCGCCCGGGCCGCATTTTTCGGCGGCGAAATTGGGACACATCAGGTTCAACTCGAGCGCGTCGGCCCCGGCCTGTTCAAACTCCCGGGCGATCTTCGCCCAGCTTTCGAGGTCGCCGCCGAAACCGGTGATATTGGCCCAGATCACCAGGTTGGTGGCTTCCTTGGTGTCGCGCACCAGCTTGAGGCCCGGCTCCAGATCGTTGCGCTTGTCCGAGGCGATGAAGCCGAACAGGCCCCGTTCGGCGTACATCTGCCGGATCCCCTGTTTCTCCTGGTGCAGCAGGCTGAGCTTGGTGGATACCGCCCCGGCGCCGTTGTCCTCGGCCCGCTTAATCAGCTCGACGCTGTCGGTCAGCGGGCTGGAGCCCACGATCAAGGGACTTTCGTAGGTCAATCCCGCGACTGTTTGTTTCAAGGAAACCATTGTCTGTATCCTTCCGTGTTTGCCACAAAAAAGCTCTCGTCCCTGCCGTCAACCCGGTGAACGAACGGCCTCAGAATTTGCGGGCGGGCGGGCGCGTCTCCGTGCTGAGACCGGTCACTTACCTGCAAACGCGCAGGGGAAACCTCTCGAGGTCCGGCCTCTCAACCGTTCTTTGGGTTCATATTCTTTTATCTCGCCCAATCCAGCAATGCAAGCAGGAAAACCTCTCTGGCGGGAGGCGTGCGGTGGCGGCGCAACCTTGATCCGGCGGCTCCGGTGGCTGGTCCCATCGCGACGGTTGGGCAGCCGACCGCGATTATCCAAGGAACTTATTGACGGCGGCGCTACTCGCGGTTAACATTTTTGCCATTTCAAAATTAGGCCAATGAGGCAGCGCCTGGTAGCAAGCGGGTGGCCGCGGGCATTCGCAAGGCAACCGGGGCGTGAGCATAGCCGTCGGGGCGAGCGATGGCCTTCGGGCAACCCGGGAGCGCGTGGCAAGCGGACAAAACCCGGAGGGCAGTTTAATGAAGGACTCGACTTTTGACGTCGGCGAATTTATCAACCGGCGACCCGTGGGCGGCTATCAGATCGTCGTAATGCTGTTATGCGCGATGATCATGTTTGCCGATGGCTATGACGTATTGGTTATGGGATTCCTGGTGCCCACACTGGCCAAGGCTTTCCGCGTTGCTCCGGCAGCGCTCACGTTTGTGTTTCTGATGCAGGCCGTTGGGTTGACGCTGGGAACCTACATTATCGGCCCCGTCGCCGATCGCGTGGGCCGGCGGCGGGTACTGATCATTTCGGCGGTCCTGTTCGGGCTGACGACGCTGGCGGCCGTGCTGGCCACTTCGGTATTCCAGCTCGGGATGCTGCGTTTCGTCGCCGGCCTGTTCTTTTCGGCTGCCATTCCCAATGCGATTGCGCTTACCAGCGAGTTCTCTCCCAACCGGCTTCGGGGCACCCTGATCAATCTGATGTTCGTGGGGTATGTGGCGGGCGCGGCCTCGGGTGGCGCGATCGCGACCTTCCTGGTGCGCGGCTATGGATGGCAGAGCGCATTCTGGGTCGGTGGGCTGGTGCCGATCGCCATGGCCGGGCTGCTCTGGGCGCTGCTGCCGGAGTCAATCCGCTACTGCGTCAATCGGGATGGCAGAGACCCGCGCATTCCGGGGCTGCTGTGCAAGATCGACAAGAGCCTGAAGCTGGATGGCAGCGAGCGGTTTGTGCTGGGCGAGCCGGCGGCTACCGGCGTTGCCGTGGCTGCGCTGTTTCGTGATGGCCGGGCGGCTCACACGCTGCTGCTCTGGCTCGGTTACCTGGCAAACCTGCTCGTAATCAGCGTGATGGGCTCGTTCTTTCTCACCTACATCCGCAATTTCAGCGGCATGTCGCTGGAGCGCGCCGCTGGTATCGCCTCCTTCTATTCCATCGCCGGAATTGTCGCCATGCTGTTCTTCGGTTCGTTTATCGACCGGTTCGGTGCGCCGCGGCTGCTGGCGGTTACCTACTTCGGCGCTGCTGTCGCCCTCACCTCACTGGGAGTGATGAACCTGCTGTCCGGGTGGGTCTACTTCGCGGTGTTTTGGGTGGGCGTCTGCGTGCTCGGCGGGCAGGGCGGCCTGCACGCGCTGAGCGCCAGTCTCTATCCGACCAAGGTGCGGGCGACGGGCGTCGCCTGGGCGTTCGGACTGGGCGGAGTGGGAAGGTTTGTAGGTCCGGCGATCGGCGGCGTGGTGTTGCACGAGCACTGGTCCTCCCTCCCGGCATTCGTTGTGCCGTTCGCTGTGCCCATGCTGATCGCATCCGTGGCGATGCTGGTGATGGCGCTGCTGGGCATACCGAAGGGAGACGAGAAGGCTTCGGCAGCGGGCGCGCATTGATGGGCGCGAGTTTGCCGGCGTAGCTGCTGCACAAGCAAGAGGGCGGGCCTGCTGGCCCGCCCTCTTTTATTGCCCCGAATTCTCGCTTCAACGCTGGCGCTGCCCGTTTAAGCCGAAGCGCCGGACTGCTTTGTCTGGCCCAGCTTCAACAGCTTTTCGGCATTGCCCCGCGCGATCCTGTGCCAGTCGGCCTCGCTGATGACGAGGGAGTCGAACCAGGCGGCTGCCTCGGCGATGGTTTCGTAGGGATAATCCACGGCGAACATCACGCGCTCGGCGCCGACGGCCAGAATGGTGTTCATCAGCGCCAGGGTGGAGAAGTTGCCGCTGGTGCTGTAGTAGAAGTTGCTGCGCAGATACTCCGTCACGGTCTTCTTTGCCGGTGTGCCCCGGGCAATCGCCTGGATGCGATGGTCGATGCGCCACATGGCGTGCGGCAGGTTTTCGCCCAGGTGCCCCAGGATGATCGCAAGTTTCGGATAGGCGTCAAAGAGTCCGCTGGTCATGAGGCGCAGCGCATGGGTCGCCACCTCGACTCCGAACGACCAGGCCGATCCCTGAAGCCAGGGGTAGCCCTTCACATCGGAGCGCTCGTCGGCCAGTTGCCGGGGATGCATATAAAAGGGCACATCCAACTGCTCGACCACCGCCCAGAAGGCGCGGTACTGGGGCAGGTCGTAATAGAGAATCCCTTCCGGGCCGTCGGTTTGCGAGAACCCGTTCACCATCGCCCCTTTGAATCCCAGTTCGCGCACGCAGCGGATGAGTTCCTGGGCGGCGGCCTCGGGGTCCTGCATCGGCAGGGCGGCCCAGGCTTGAAAGCGTTGCGGATTCCGGGCCACCTGCTCGGCGAAGTAGTCGTTGGCCTGGCGGGCCGTTGCGATCGCCTCGCGTCTGGACGGCATGGCTTGAATGCCGGGGGCGTTGAGCGAAAGGATGGTCGTCTCCACGCCGCCGGCATCCATGGCATTCAGCAGGCGCCCGTGGATGTCCAGCAGGGGTTCGCGCAACTTGGCCCAGGTCTGTGGCGGATAGAAGTGCGACGCGGCGTCGGCGAGTTCCGGGGGGTTGACGTGTTCTTCAATGGCGATCTTTGCGGCACGCATGTTGTATCCTCCACGCTGGTTTCGCCTGGGCCGGTGCGTCCGGCAAGCAGGAGAGTGGTGGGCAACATTGTAGGCTGTGCCCGTAAGAAAATCAGCACAAGACTGCCGAGGCCGCCCGGTAAGGCAATGGGCGCCGGCGGACATGGTCCGGGTTGCGGCAGTGGCGCCCCGCTCGCTGCGGCCGCCGGTCTCGCATCGGCGGCGCTGTTTCGCCGAGCAATCCGCGGCCGTTTCGGAATCGAGGTCGATGCGGAATGAAATTGGCGATTATGATTGAGGCTGCACGTAAGGAATTCGAATCAGGGTCTGCCCCGGAGCGAGAGTCGGCTGCATCCGGCGGGGACGCAGGTTCCGTGCGTATTCGCCATTTAAGGAAGAAGCATGGCTGCATTGATCGACGCCATTGATGTGAAGCGCAAGATGTTCTTCGAGTTCGAGAACGCTCCCTTTCTATGCCTCGACGTCGAGGTTTCCTCCCCGAGCGCGCGCGGAGCGCAGACGCTGGTTCGGCTCAAGATGCGCAACCTGATCACCCGGGCGGTTTTTGACAAGACCTTCAAGGCCAGCGACAAGTTCAAAGAGCCCGATCTGGAGATGGCTGAGGCCTCCTATCTGTACAGCGACGGCTCCGGCTCGCACTTCATGGACCAGGTGAGCTTCGAGTCCATCACCCTTTCCGAAGAGATGATCGGCGACGCGCTGGATTTCCTCGTCGAGGGCGCCATGCTCCAACTGCATCGCTTCAACGGCAACCCCATCGGATTGCAACTGCCGATCCATGTGGAGCTGGAAGTGACCTACACCGAGCCCGCTACGCGCGGCGACACCGCCAGCGGCAGCGTGACCAAGCTGGCCACCCTGGAGACCGGCATCGAGATTCGCGTGCCGCTCTTCGTCAAGCAAGGGGAACGGGTGAAGGTCTCGACCGAAACCCGCGAGTTCGCTGGGCGCGTTTAGCGTCTTCCGCGCGGCGCCATCTCCGTCGTCGCGCCACTGCCTTCAGACCAATTGAGAGACCACGCCCGCTCCGCGAGCGGGCGTGGTCTTTTCTGCCTTGCCTCCTTAATTTCCGCCCGCCTGGAACCGTGCCAATTACCTGAGTCACCATAAGGACGGGTATAGCAATTGCCCCTTTCGGGGCAGTGCAATTAAGGTGAAAAAAGCGATAGTGACCTTGCCCCCGCAAAACGTATCCCTTAGCAAGCTGTTCTAATGGCGAAAGGGACACGAAGATGACGAAGGCAACGCGTGGTCGTTACACGCTTGAGTTCAAGC
>CAINCZ010000146.1 GCA_903847195.1 uncultured Acidobacteriota bacterium
ACGAAAGACGTAGTTCCACAGAAATGTGAGCTTCGGAACCAGCACGACATTGCAGACGAACGCGGGCCACGAGCGGCTGACCTTGCCGGAGGCGACCAGCAGTTCGCTGCCCAGCGTGCTGTATCGGTCCATGTGCTCGATGTAGTTCTCCAGCGTCGGGTACGCGTGGTGGATGAGGTCGTGGTCGAGCGTACTGGTGCTGCCGTCGAAGGCGATGGTCTCATGCACGGGGCGGTCTTCAAACTGCGGCGTCATTGTAAGGTTGGCGGCGGCGCGGCGGAAGAGGCGCAGCTTCGGGTCCGGGTAGAAGCCGCCGTGCCTGATCCAGCGGCCGAGGAAGAGGTTGCGGCGGCGGATGCGGTACGCGTCTACGGGAGGATTCGAGGAGAGCAGCGACTGAATCTCCGTTTGCAACTCCGGGGTGAGCTCCTCGTCGGCGTCGAGCGAGAGGACCCATGCGCCGGTGCATTTTGCGATGGCCGAGTTTTTGGCCGCGGCGAATCCCCGCCAGGGCTCCTGGTAGACCGTGGCGTTGGCGGCGCGGGCGATCTCGATGGTGCGGTCGGTCGAGCCGGAGTCCACGACGACGATCTGGCCGGCGAACCGCACGCTGGCCAGGGTGCGCGCCAGGTTTGCCTCCTCATTCTTGGTGATGATGGCTACGGAGAGCGTCTGCTGCATTGTGGTTGAATCCCTCCCCGTCTTTGCGCTTCAAGAGGATGCGATTGAGAGCAGTCTATACCGGATCAGCCGAGCGTGATCGAGGGGTCGCCGAGATGCTCGCGCAGCAGGCGCTCGATGAGCGGCATCAGGGCCTCGCCGGTCTTGGGAAACACGAAGACTCCCGCAGCTTCGTCCCAGTCCAGCTTGAAGCTGGTGGAGAGCGCGGAGATCCAGATCTGGCGGACGGGCGTGTTGGGCGTGATGACGAACTTGCTCGATCCGTCCTCGAAGAGAATGTTGCTCGCGCCGTTGTTGTCGTCGAACTCGAAGCTGCCGGAGGCGTCCTCGGCGGCGATCAGCGCCTGCTTCAGCGCTTCGAGGGCGCGGTCGGATTCGCGGCGGAAGGTGGCTTCGTCAAGCATGGGTCTAGTGTAGCGTGGGCGCGAGGGTGCGATCGAAGGCAAAGGCGGAGCAATCGCGGAAACGTTAATCATGAAGTAACCCCTCCGTCCCCCTCCCCCGGTATATAGCGTAAAGTGTTCAAAATATGCAGGTTAAGCTCGCGCTAAGCGCGTGAGACGTATTAAAGGCGAAGACCCGGCTGGTTGCGACGGTTTCGGTGCCGCGGGTTCTGCGTTTTGTGTGCGAAAAGTACTAAAGTCTTCAAAAAAGGCATGTTAAGTCTGGACTTTTCTGGACTTGGTCTGGACTTGGTCTGGACTTCGTTGCAACGGTTGAGGGCCACGGGCCAGTTAAATGCGAAGGCCCGGCGGATTGGGCCGGGTCTGTTTGGTTTTACTTACTGATTTAATTATACCTCGTGGAGGGAAACTACTATGCCAACTCCTGAGAAATTTTATCTGGATTG
>CAINCZ010000147.1 GCA_903847195.1 uncultured Acidobacteriota bacterium
AACAGTGTCAGAGGATCGGCGGCGGGTATGGGGATCAAGCAGCGAGGCTCAGCCTTATAACTTTCTCTCTGAATCCAGCCAATGTTCTGCCAACGTCGGTCCAGGGTCGAACATCAGGAAAAGCCAGCAGCGGGACGGTACCACATAGGGTCAGGCTGCAAGCGCACGCAGTTGTCCGCGGAGAAACCGTGGCCGACCGTGGAGCCTTCGCCGACTTTCCCGCGCAGGGTCTCTTCGGCGGTCGCCCGGATCTCTAAAGAAGTGGACGGCTGGCCGTTCCACGATGATAAGGAAAAAGGAAAAAGGAGAAACCGTTTATGAAACCCTTACTGATTCTGGGCTTGCTCCTGATTGTACTTGGCATTGCTTCCCTGGTCGTGCCGATTCCTCACTCCGAGAGACACGGTATTAAGGCAGGGGATTTGAGCATCGGAGTGCAGACTACTCACAATGAGCGCGTGTCGCCAATCATTACCGGCGTGCTGATCGCCGGTGGGATAGCGCTGGCAGGCATTGGATTTGCTCGAACCAGCAGAACTGCATAGATACGCAGATGGCCCACACTTGCGCCCGCCTTTGGCGCTGATATGGGGCCGTTTCCGCGAGCCACCAACCGGCTCGATGCCGCAGAAACGCCCCCACATTCAGCGCAGGGGTTGCTATTGTGGCTGCGCGAAGCTCGCCAGCAATACCGGCTTCAACTTCGCCCAGGGAATCGTGATCGGATCGGGAACCTCGGCGTGACTGAGATCATCCGAATCCCCGAAGACAATGGTCAGGCCCTTGGCGTCGATCTGCCAGTTGTGGGGATCGGCCACGAGCTTGCGCAGCGCCTTGAGCACGCCGTCTCCCTCGACTTTTTCCCCGCGCTTGCGAATCTGCGGAATCAGCACCTCGCGGCAGGCCGTCACCAGTGCCTGCTCCCAGCCGGAGCCGGCGCGAAACACATCTTTCGCCTGCACCTCGCGTTGTTCGGCCAGCAGCCAGTTGAATTGGCTCGCCAGGTTGTTGGGATGGGCAGCGCCGTGGCCCATTTGGAAGCCCTCGATCGAGGCGGCAACCATCTGCTTGCCGACGGAGCGGAGGGTCACCTTCACGTCGTTGTCGGCGTCCTGGCTCCCTCCGAGCGCCTGATCCCAAGTGGTGGCGGCTGGAGCGCTCGGGTCGCTTTGGCTTAGCTTGCGCACCGCCGCTTCCAGAGCAAGGTTCCACGCCTTCCATTCCGGCGTGTTGCTGCTGGATTGAGGCCAGGCAACGGTCAGCGCCGAATAGCCGGGGAAGGTCTGCGGGGGGACAGGAATATCGGGGTCAGGCACGGGGTCCTTAACGCTCACGGCGATCGTGCGCCAGACAAATGTGACGCCTTCCCGGCTCACGACCAGGCTTTTCAACTGCTTGATCCGGTCCTCGTAATAGGAGCCCAGACATTCACTCTGGTTCACTCGAGGTTTGCCAACCGCCGGGCAACTGCGGGCGGTGTTGCGCACCCACGCTCGCTGATCGTCCCGCACACCAGCCGCCATCTCTGCCGGGGTTTGGGCAAGAGCTGCTTTGTACGCCGCTGCCATCTGGTCGTCCGCCGCACTCAACTTCGGCGATGCACAGATTGCCTTCTCTTGTGCGGTTGCAGCCTTGGCGCAGTCGAAGCTTGCCGCAAGTGCCGTTACGCCAGCCAACAGAAATGCAAGAATCCAGAGCTTTCTCATTGGTACCTTTCCAAGTCGAACAAGTATGCGGGTGATAGCCCACAGCAGCGCCCGCTCGTGGCGCTACGGCGGGGCCGTTTCCGCGAGCAGGGCCAACCGCCTCTGGAGCGAAGAGACACCCCAAATAAAGCGCTGCGCGCTCAATGTGGGCCACCAAGAGGAGCGATTGGCGAAAAACTGACACTATTTTATGACGCAAGGTGCGCGGGCTGAAACGACTAGATGATTCCCTACTACTGACCGGAATCTACAACATCATCATGGAGCGGGCCCAGGCGGCGGACCTTCTGTCCGGTGGGCGGGAGCGCACCGATCAGTTCGCGCATGCTGCGGCGCAGGACGGGGTGGCGCAGGTCGGGGGCGATGTCCATCAGCGGCATCAGGACGAAGCGGCGCTGGTGCATCGCTGGGTGGGGAATGACGAGCTTGGGCGAATCAACGACAAAGCGGCCAAAGAGCAGGATGTCGATATCGAGGGTGCGCGGTCCCTTGGCGCGAAGGCGGCGGCGGCCAAGGTCGAGTTCGATCTGCTGCAGGCGCGCGAGCAACTGCATGGGCATCAGGGTGGTGATGACTTCCACCACGCAGTTGAGGAACCAGGGCTGTTCGCGGACGTCGACCGGTTCGGTTTCGTACACGTCCGATACGGAGCGGACTTCGCCCAGTTCCGCGAGGCGTGCGAGAGCGGCGCGCAGGTTGGCGGCACGGTCGCCGAGGTTGGATCCCAGAGAAAGATAGATGGTCTTGCTGAGCATGAGTGTGAGGCCTTATCCCGCCTGCGGTTGCGTGGCGGGCTGGGCGGCTTCCATCATCTCAGGCAGGGTCACAAATTGAAAGCCGTCGTCGTGGCAGCGGCGGATGATGGCGTCGGTGGCGGCCACGCTGGCGGCACGGTCAACCGTGCTGGGCAGGTGTCCGCCGTCGTGCAGCAGGATGACGTCGCCGCCGCGCAGGCGACGGGTGACATTCTGGGCGATCGCGGACGGCTCCAGCGGGCGCCAGTCGTATGAGGTAACGGACCACATGACGGGCTCGTAGCCCAGGCCGCGCGCGGTGCGGAGCACGTGGGGCAGGCGGCCTCCATGGGGAGGGCGGAAGAGCCGGGTGTGGGGGCCGACGGTTTCCTCCAGCGCGCGGTTGCACTCGGCGAGTTGCACGGCTATCTGCGGCCGGGTGGAGAGAATCAGATTTGGATGGGTAAACGTGTGGTTGCCGATGGCATGGCCGGCTTCGGCGACGGCGCGGGCCACGCGGGGTTCGCGGGTGGCGTAGCGTCCGATCATGAAAAACGTGGCGCGCACCTGATGACGGTCGAGCACCTCCAGCAACTGGGGCGTCCACCGCGGGTGGGGACCATCGTCGAAGGTAAGAGCGAGTTGCCGCCCCGAGGGGTCGCCGTTGGTGAAACAGGCCCCGAATAGCTGGGAGCGGGGAGCCATCGAGCAATATCCTAGCCCGGTGGCGACGCCCAGGGTGGCCGCGGCGGTGGCAAGCAGGTAGCCAATCATGCGCAATCCGATTGTATATGGAACCGGAGCCGGGGCGGGGGGAGTTCGGGACAGGACGCGGACCAGCGCAGTCTCGGACAACTGCCAGGACCGGGCAGATATGGGGCACCGGCAAAGGCAAAGAACAAGAAAGGTCAAAGCCCCCACCTTAGCGGCCAAAAGCAGGCCGCAAAGGTGGGGTACCGGAAATGTTTACTGAATCCGCAATTGATTCTGGTGCCGTCGCACGCTATCCTCGGCTCACATGGCGAACCTGTTTGAGCTGCCTCGTTATATCGCGGTAGAAGGCCCGATCCGGGTGGGCAAGTCCACGCTGGCGCGGATTATCGCGCAGCGGATGAGCGCCCAGATTGTGACCGAGCCGGAGGACAACGTCTTTCTGCGCGAGTTTTACGAGGGCGAACCGGGAGCGGCCTTCCAGACGCAAATGGCGTTCCTGGTGCGGCGCTTCGAACAACTGAAGGCGCTCGACATCGGTCCCAAGTCCAACAAGACGATCGTGGCCGACTACATCTTCGAGAAGGACAAGCTGTTCGCCTGTCTGAACCTGAGCGACGTGGAGTTGGAGGTCTATAACCGCTACTACTCCGTCTTCCAGCAGCAGCTGGCCGCGCCGGACCTGGTGATCTACCTGCACGCCACGCCCGATGTGCTGAAGAAGCGGCTTAAGAAGAAGGGGTCACCGGCGGAAAGCTCGGTCAGCGACGATTACCTGGAAGCGGTCGTTAAGGCGTACGAGCATTTCTTCTTTCACTACACGGCTTCCGACCTGCTGATTGTCAATACGTCGGAGATCGACTTCGTGGAGCACAACCGCGACCTTCAGGAGCTGCTGAAGCGGCTGTCGGAGCCGATTCGCGGAACGCAGTACTTCCTGCCGTTGATGACCGACAGCGATTCGCCCGACGAATAAGCCGGCTCCCGCATCGCGGTCAAAAAAAATCGCCTTATGAAGCTATGGTGGCTGGGCTACGAGCCAGCGGGGGCCGGCGCGGCCGGCGCGGCGGCTTTCTTTTTCCGGGTAAAGAACTTCCGACGGATATCGGGCCAGAACTCGGCAACCAGTCCACTGGCTGAACCGAAGCCAATGCTGGAAGCGGAGCGGGTCATGGTCGGTCCCCAGCCCTGATTGCGGGTTGGCAGGTAGGCATTGGCGAGGGCGGCCGCGGAGAATGCGCCCAGCACGCTGGACCAGTTGAAGACGCGGTGCCGGTCGGCAGCGTCCGACGTGGTCACAAATTCGCGGGTCAGGGCGTAGCCGATCCGGCGCTTCACCGGACCAGTGCCCAGACGGAAATAGCGCGGGTCCTGCCGGAACAGCACCGGGTAGGCGAAGTTCGAGAAGAAGCTGTTGCTGGTCTCGCCCAGATAGGCGACGCCAAAGCGTTTGCCGTAACCGGCGGCGCCCTGCCCGTATTCACGGTCGTCGTTGCGGGCTTGTCCGATCGCGGCGCTGAGTCCGGCGCCGGCGAAGGTAACCGGATCGACCGCCTCGCGGGCAAAGAGCGTAAATTTCTGGCCGCTCGTCAACGGCGGTGCATCGCGGCGGTTGGTAATTCCGAAGGCGGGAATGATGCCCAGGACGCGCTCGCGACCTTCGTTGACCGGGGCCTCAGACTTTGACTCGGCGGCGGGCGGCGGGGGCGGAGGCGTTTGCTGCGCCAGCGCGGCAGCCACCGACAACACGATCAGCAAGATTCCAACGTACGCAAACCGTGCAAGCCGCATGTTCACCCTCAGCGTGGATTGTGGTCAGCAAGACTGGGTTCATCTTAAACGATAGTCCCTTGATGGGATATGATGGCATCCGGCGGCGGGCGGGGGATTTGCCCTTTTGCTTTGGGCACCATCTGTATACAATTATCGCGACAGGCTCTATTCGGCCACGCCGAAAGGGCACTGGAGGAATTTGTGAGCATACATACCCCGTCTGATTCTGCAAAAGTTACCGTTTCTACCCTCCTCGAAAAGAAGCGCAACCGCCAGCCGATCACTTGCCTTACCGCCTACGATTACGTGGCCGCCCGTCTGGTTGACGAGGCCGGCATCGACATCGTGCTGGTGGGCGATTCCCTGGCGCAGGCAGTGCTTGGATACGAAAACACGCTGCCCGTGACCATGGACGAGATGCTGCACCACACCAAAGCCGTCCGGCGCGGACTGCGGCGGGCCTTGCTGGTAGCCGACATGCCGTTTGGCACCTATCACTCTTCGTGCGACCGGGCCATCCTGAACGCCGCGCGCTTCCTGAAAGAAGGCGGCGCCGAAGCGGTGAAGATGGAAGGCGGGCAGAAGCGTTACGAGGTCATCCGCAAGGTGGTGGAGGCCGAAATCCCAGTGATGGGGCACATCGGGCTGACTCCGCAGTCGATTCACGCCATGGGCGGCTACAAGGTACAGGGCCGTTCGCTGGCGGAAATTGAGCAGTTGATGAAGGACGCCACGGCGCTGGATCACGCCGGAGTGTTTTCGATCGTTCTGGAAGGCATTCCGCGCGAAGTAGCCCAGCTGATCACGGACGAGGTATCGGTGCCGACGATCGGCATAGGCGCAGGTCCGGACTGCGACGGACAGGTGCTGGTGTACCACGACCTGCTGGGGCTTAACCTGGGACAGACCGCCAAGTTTGTGCGGCAATACGCCGATGTGGGCGGGCTGATCCGCGAGGCGCTGACGGCCTATAAGAAAGACGTTGAGCAGGGAGCATTTCCGGGCGACGCCGAGTCGTACCACCTGCCCAAGGGCGCCGCTGCCGACCTGCAGCGCGTGCTGGATGACAAGCGGCGGCTGGGACTCTGCAAGGGAGCCGACTAGCAGGCAGCTCCCTCGATTTTGCCCCACAACAAGGGCAAAACAGAGGGAATCGGACGGGACGACCCGCAAAACCGCCAACCATGCGCCTCGGCGGCGCTGCACCATGAATATAACCTGTAAAATTGCGGCATTCCCGCTTCCGTTCCGCCCACGCCTGATATAGAATCCACTCTCGAAACGGGGGGCTCAAGCGCAATCCGTTTACAAGGAGGAATTGTTCCGATGGCAGCTACCATGACGAAGACCCAGTTGGTAAAGATTCTGGCTGAAAAGGTGGAGACCACCAACAAGACCGCCGCTGCGTTTCTGACCAGCCTCAGTGAACTGGCGGTGAAAGAGACGAAGAAGAACGGCGTATTCGTTGTGCCCGGCCTGGGCCGGCTGAAGAAGTCGCAGCGCAAGGCCCGCGTGGGACGCAATCCGCAGACCGGCGAGCCGCTCAAGATCCCGGCCAAGACGGTGGCGAAGTTCTACCTCGCCAAAGTCGTGAAGGACTCCATCGCCCCTGCGAAGAAATAACGACCACTACGATGTTGGTTAAGGCCGGCGGGAATGCCGGCCTTCTTCTATTTGTGCGCGAGGGCGCTGTCTGCGCATCCGGCAACTCAGGCGTGCATCCAAGAGTCAGGCAATTGGTTTTTTTGAATTTGAGGAGATTGCGATGAAGACGAAGTTGTTTCTGGCGTGTGCAGCTCTGATGTTGTGCCTGGCGGTTACGATGACCGCACAAACTGCGGCGGCGCCCAACCCCGCGCCCCAGCAACCCATGCAGCACGGCATGATGCATGGCAAAGGTGGCATGCAGGGCATGCACGAGATGCATATGCAGCACATGAAGCAGGTGCAGCAGATGCAGAAAGAGATTGAGCAGATGCGCGGCCTGCTGAAGCAGATGCAGGACAGCATTGCGGGCATGAGCGCCAAGGACCAGGCGGCGATGAAGCTGAACGCGCAGTTGTGGGAGACCTTCCTGAGCCACATGGAAGGACACCTGAAGCAGATGCGCCAGATGCACGGCAGCATGATGCCGGGGGGAATGATGCACCCGCACGGAGCGCAGGGCGCAGGGGAACATCAGCACGGGAAGACGGAAGAGCACCATCATCACGACGCACCGCCGACTCCGCCCGCACCGCCAGCTCCGCCGAAGTAGACGGGTTCACGCAAGAAGCAAGAGTCGAAAAACCCGGAGGGCAAGTGCCTCCGGGTTTTGCTTTGAGGGGACGGGATGCTTCCAAGGTTGGCTCGGGATGGACACGTGATATTCGCGTTCCCAGGTTAGCGCCGAAAGGCACGGCGCGGAACCTGGGGCACCCGGCCCTTAGATTTCTATAGCGTGCGCCGGAAGAGGGGCGTGGCGACGGCCAGCATGACGATGGCGAATCCGGCGAGCAGGGCCATATCGAACCAGACGGCGGAAAATCCGGCGTCTTTCAACAGCAGCGACTTGAAGCCATGGACGGCGTAGGTGAAGGGGTCCACGCGGGCAATGGCGCGCAGCCACGGGGGAAAGGCCTTGACCGGGTAGATCGAACCACTGGGGAAAAACAGCAGCGTATTGAGAATGCCAAAGATGGCGCGCGGGACGAGCGGGTCTTCGACGCGCACCATGAGCAGGAACATCATGGCATTGAACGCAGCCGAAGTGAGCACGATCATCACCAGCAGACCGAGCATCTTCCACGGGTCAAAGATGGCATTCACGCCGGCCATGAGGGCGCCGAGCACGGTGGTGACCAGCCCGGTCAGCGTGGCCTTGATGGCGCCGGCGAGATTCAGGCCCAGCACGAGTTCGGTGCGGGTGATGGGCGTTACCAGGTAGCCTTCGTGCACGCCACGGGCCTTGTCGTCGATGTAGAGCATGCCGCCGCCGATCATCACCGAAACGAACATGGCAAGGGTGATGGAGCCGGGCAGCAGGTACTTCATATACTCAATGTAGGGATACAGCTCCACGATCTGCAGGACGACGTTCTGCACCAGGCGCGGCTCGACGACCGGCTGGTTGAGCGCCAGGGTGAGTTCGTTGAGCGTGGACTCAATCGTGGAACTCATGAAGTTGTCGCTGTTATCGACAATCAGACCGAGGCGCGGACGGTTCTGCGTGTAGAAGCGGGCCGAGAACTGCGGCGGAATGACGAGGGCGCCGTCGAGGCGTCCGTTGCGCACGTCCTCCATCGCCTGCTTGTCGCTGGTGTAATCGACCGGTTCGATCGTACGCTTATTGGCGCGCACAGCATCGAAGGCCTCGCGAATGCGCATGGCCTGCGTGCCGTGGTCCTGGTCGACGATGGCGACACGGGCGTCGTGAATCTTGCCGCCAAAGGCGTTGCCGAGCACGATCAGTTGCACGAGGGGAAAGATGAGGGACGCCATCATCAGCGCGGGCGAGCGCACGAACTTGCGTAATTCACGTTCGACAATGGCCAGCATTCGGTTCATCGGATCCTCACTTCGGCGCGACCCGGGCGCGCCTCACGGCCGGACAATCACATCCTGACCGGCGAAACGTAGGCGTAAGCTTTCACCTGCTCGTCGCGCAGCTGGCGGCCGGTGTAATGGACGAAAACATCGTCCAGCGTAGTGTTCTGCACAGATAGCGACTTGATTTCGGCGCCCGTTTCGGCGGCCAGTTGCACCAGTTGCGTGGTGGTGCGCGAGCCGTTGTTGGAGAGCAGGCGGTACATGCCTCCGCTCTGCGAGCGGACCGTCTGCACGTCATCGAGGCGTTCGAGGCGGCTCTCCCAATCGGCAGGCGCGTTGGTGAACTGGGCCTCGATCACGTTGGTTCCCGGGACGCTGGCCTTAAGCGCCATGGGCGAGTCGAGGGCGACCAGTTTGCCGTGATCGACAATGGCGATGCGATCGCAGAGGCGGTCGGCTTCGTCCATGTAGTGGGTGGTGATCAAGACCGTCAACTGGCTGCGCTGCTTGATGCTGGTGAGCATCTCCCAGACGGCCACGCGCGAGACGGGATCGAGGCCGGTGGTGGGCTCGTCGAGAAAGAACATCCGGGGGCTGTGCACAAGGCCGCGGGCGATCTCAAGGCGGCGGCGCATGCCGCCGGAGAGCGTCTTGGTCTGCGCGTCCTTCCACTTGGTCAGATCAACCGATTCCAGCAGGCCGGCAATATTCTTCTGCCGCTCATTTTTCGGCACATCGTAGAGTTTGGCGTAGATGCTGAGGTTTTCTTCCACGGTGAGGTCGAGGTCACTGGTCATGGCCTGGGGCACGACGCCGATGGAGCGGCGGACTTCGTCCGGGTGGCGGGCCACGTCGTAGCCCATGATGTGCGCCGACCCGGCGGTGATCGGGATCAGCGTCGTCATCATGCGGATCAGCGTGGACTTGCCGGCGCCGTTGGGGCCGAGCAGGCCGAAGATTTCGCCTTCGCGGACGTGAAACGAGACATCGTCGACCGCCGTGAAATCGCCGAACTTCTTGACGATGTGGTCGACTTCAATCGCGTCGCGGCCGCTCGCGGCGTGCGCCTTATGTTTAAAAAGCGCCGACATCAGCGTGCTCCCTGCGGGCCGGAGGAGGCCGGCGCCGGTTGTGCCGGTTGCGGTTGAACCGTGGTGCCGACGGCGCTGGGTGCGAACTGCCTGCCCTGGATCACGGCCTGCGGAATCAGGACCTCGGCGGTCATGCCCGGGACGAGATTGCGCTGGGAGTTGTCCAGCTTGACCTTGAGCGACACGGTTTTGATGTCGCGCTTGCGGCGGCTGACGTCGCGCTGCGTCGCGAAATCACCTTCGGCCGCTTTGAGGATCACCGCGCCCTGTAAGACATTGCCGCTCGGCAGGCGGACGCTTAGCAGGTCGCCGAGGCGGATGCGGTCGGCGTAGGTCTCCGGCATCGCGGCGTATGCCCAGGTGTAGCTCAAGTCCACGATGGTGATGATGGGCGTGCCGGGGTTGACGACTTCGCCCTGACGGGCGGCGCGCACGGAGACGAATCCGGAGACCGGGGCGTAAATCCTGGTGTAGCCGAGGCGGGTCTCAGCCTGCGACTTTTGCGCCTGGGCAGTGAGCATTTGCGCACGCATGGAGGCCACGGTGCTCTCGGCTGCGCCGGCCTGGAAGGTGCGGGCACGCGCCGCGGCAAGGTCCTGTTCGGCGGCCTGCACCTGCTGGCGTAAGGCCGCAACATGCGCCTGCTGCGATTGCAGCACGGAAAGAGCCCGATCACGGTCCTGCTGCGAGGCAACCCCCTGGTCCGCGAGTTTGACCGTGCGGTCGGTATCGAGGCGAGTCTGCGCGAGCGTCGCCTCGACCTCGGCAAGCGTCGCTTGCGCGGCTTGCAGGCGGGCAGCGGCATTGAGCACGTCGCTGGAGGTGGCGCCCCTGGTCACCTGCTCGGTGTAGCGGCTGGCCGAAACCTGAGAGTTGAGGCTGTGCAGCGTGGACTCGGCGGCACGACGCGAGGCCTCGAGTTCCTCGGGGTCCAGAACGGCGATAAGATCGCCCGTCTTTACCT
>CAINCZ010000148.1 GCA_903847195.1 uncultured Acidobacteriota bacterium
CGCCTGCCATTCGCGTAACTGGCGTAATTCGCGGTTCACTATCCGGGCCTAAAAAGCATCCACAGATTTCCGAGGCATGACAGCAGAATGAAAACCGGACAATAACCACGGATCACACAGAGCACACGGTGGTGAATTCTGCGGTTTTGATCGGGCGCAGCACGCTGCGCCCTGCAAAGCCGCCTTGGCAAACCGGCCACTTGGTGTAAAGTGACGCGCCGAAAGGACTCGCCATGAAACGCTGGATGCTGCTGCTGGTCGGTTGCGCGCTGCTGGCGCTGCCGGCTGCTACGCGCGCCGAAGACCCCAGGTTGCCCAACGCCCAGAAGCTCTGCCCGGTGCTGAACGAGCCGATCAACCCCCAACTCTACGTGGATTATGAGGGCAAGCGCATCTACGTCTGCTGCACGCACAGCCTCGATGTAGTCAAAGCGAACCCCAAGAAGTTCATCCGCCAACTCGAGGCCGAGGGCATCACACTCGAACCGGTGCCGAAGAGCGAGAAGAATGACAAAGGAAGGGACGAGGGACGAGTGTCGAGGGGCGAGGCAAGATGAAGGTGGATGTTAAAGGGTGAAGGGTGAAGGGAAAGCAGGCCGTCCCCTTGATGACCAACAGGAGAGGCCCAACGTCCTCGATTCGAATGGATGCATATTCGTGCGCGAGTGGGCAAACGATGGGTCGTAGTCCAAAACGGTCGGCATCGGCTGCTGGTCTAGCTGGGAGCGGCGGCTTTCCAGCCGCTGCAAGATGGACGCCGCGAGATCACTCTCGGTTTAGCTATCGTCCAAGGCTGTTGTCACTGGAAAAACAGGATGAGATCGAACCTTTTATCTCGGCTTTTGGTCGGGGCGCAGTTGGCACTGCTCGTCGCTATTGCGATTCCTGACCGGCAGTTCCACGGGGATCCCGCAGGCGGCGCCCTCGTTGCGCTCGGTGCAACGCTGGGGGGCTGGGCGTTGCGGGTGATGGGCCGGCACCTGCGCATCATGCCGGAACCGGCCCCCGATGCGCCGCTGCTGCGGCGCGGCCCCTATCGCCTGATCCGCCATCCGATGTATTCCGCGGTGCTCCTCGCCGCGCTGGGCTGGCTGCTCTGCGATTTTTCGTGGACGCGGCTGGCGTGCTGGGCGGCCTTGATTCTGGTGTTCGCGTGCAAGGCGGTCAGGGAAGAGCGGCTGCTGGGGCAGAAATTTTCCGACTACGCCGCCTATCGCGCAACCACGCGACGGTTCATCCCGTGGGTGTGGTGAACAGGGCTTCTTCGACCTCGATCTCTTTCATCGCTTGCCCCGCCATAGCGTCCTCGCGAAGGCGGGTCCTCGATCCAAAACTGTAGCGGCGACCTGTGGTCGCCGTCGGCGGTCATCCGGCTCTGTCAAAGCACTCCACCGGGACAAGCAGACCGCCGCTACAGAAGAAACGTCACGCTTCCTGGACGTCCACCGAGTAGGGCTTCGGGCAACGGCCGAACAGCCGGCAGAAGCGGTAGCTAAGGCCTTCGCGGAAGCAGGCGACCATGAGCGCAAAACCGTCACGGATCGCGTGGCTCTTCATCTGGCCGCCGGCACGCTTGTTCTCGTGCGTCGGGATCTCGACGATGCGGTAGCCCTTGCGGATGGCGCGCGCGACCAGTTCGATCTCGATGTCGAAGCCCTTGGCGCGCGGGCGGTAGCCGGTGACCACGTCCTTGACGAAACCCTTGTAGCCATCGAGCGTATCCATCAGCGAGACGCCGAACATGATGGAAACCGTCACGGTGAACAGCGCGTTGGCAAAGAGGCGGATGACGTTGTGGTCGCTGCTGCCGCCGAGCACGCGCGAGCCGATGACCATGCCGAAGCCCTGGTCCAGCGCTGCGACAAAGTGCGTCAGGTCCGCGCCGTTGTGCGAGCCGTCGGAATCGATGATGACGATCGCGTCGCCCGTGCAGTTGCGGAAGCCGTGGTACAGCGCGTTGCCCTTGCCGCGGCCCTGGTCGTTGATCAAGCAGCGCGCGCCCTGCGCCTCGGCGACAGGAATCGTCAGATCCTCGGGGCTGTCCACGACGACGACGATCTCGAAGGCGTGCTGGCCGCCATCGAGTTGGATCGCGCCGTTGAGCGCCTGGAGCACGGGCACAATCGTGTCCTGCTCGTTGCGCGCCGGAATGACCACGCTGACTTTTTTGACCATGCTGATTTCCCGTCCCCAAAAAAACGCGGCGGCATGATAGCGGGCCGGCCGGAGCGGCGCAAGTTTTCCAAAATTCATGATGAACCGGCCGTCGCCCCTGCGAGCTTGACGCGTGTCGCTCCGTCACGCCATGGCATCCGGAAAGCCGGCTCAATCTTGGACGTCGAGGCTCGGCTCGGCCCGCTCGGGGCCGTTGTTCAGTCCGACCGGCTCGCGGGTCTTCAGCAGCTTGAGCCAGACGCGGGCGTTGTCGACCAGGACCACGGTCACCAGCACCAGGATCGCCACGCTCAAGCCGACACTGACCCAGTTCTGCTGCTGGGAGAAGTAGATCACGTTCAGATAGCCGGCGCTATAGGTGACCACCGTCAGGAAGAGGCAGGGCAGCAGCGTGATGAGCGCGTAGCGCTTCTTGCGTGCGATGCGCAGGATCAGCGTCGTGCCGATCGCGAGGGCGAGCGCGGAGAGGGTCTGGTTCGTCGCGCCGAACATCGGCCAGATGCTGGAGATGTCGCCGGTGTAGACCAGATAGCCCCACGTCACGGAGACGAGCGCGCTGGTGAACAGCATGCCGGGCTGCCAGTTGACCTCGCGGAACTTCGGCCATGCATAACCGAGCGTGTCCTGCAGGATGTAGCGGGCGACGCGCGTGCCGGCGTCGATCGTCGTCAGGATGAAGAGCGCCTCGAACATGATGAAGAACTGGAAGAAATATTTCATAAGGCCGCGCAGCCACTCGCCGACGCCGCCGAAGATATGCGCCATGCCCACGGCCAGCGAGACCGCGCCGTCGGGCCGGTGCGCCACGTCCAGTCCGACCATCTTGCTCAGCTCCGCGAGGTCGCGCACCGGCACGCCGAGCGCCTGGAAGACCGCATCCGACTTGGAATTGATCGCGAAATAATCGCCCGGCGCCAGGCACGTCGCGGCCAGCAGCGCGGTCAGCGCGACGAACGCCTCGGTCAGCATCGCGCCGTAGCCGATCATCGGGATCTGGCTTTCGTGCTCGATCATCTTCGGCGTCGTGCCGGAGCTGATCAGCGCGTGGAAGCCGCTGATCGCGCCGCAGGCGATGGTGATGAAGACGTACGGCCACCAAGGGCCGGCGACGATCGGGCCGCCGCCCTGGCAGAACTTGGTGACAAACCCCATCTCGATCGTCGGGTGCACGATGAACAGGCCAACCACCAGGATGCCGACCACGCCGATCTTCATGTAGGTGCTCAGGTAGTCGCGCGGCGCGAGCAGCA
>CAINCZ010000149.1 GCA_903847195.1 uncultured Acidobacteriota bacterium
CTGTTTGCGACGTGCTGGAGAGCCTGACTAATGGACCCCCTATACCGCAAATACAACACCGACCTCGGCACCCCCACCCCGATCTGGCTGGCCGGCGAACTGGCCATGCTCCAGGCTCACGATCCGGCACCCCCTCGCGCGGTCTATCTCGCGAGCGATCCCTGCGTTGCGACGCCGGAGGAAGTGGCCGAGTTTCACCTGGGCCGCGCGATGTGGCTGCTGGACCGGGATCGGCGGTGGGAGGCGGAGCGGGTGCGGTGGCGGGCTGCTAATCCTGGGGAGAATGTGTGATGACCACTGAAACCGCCGCGCTGCTGCGCAAGGCTCGGGCGAAGATCGGACTGACCTGCCTATACGTATGGCTCGGCTTCTGCGCCGCCGACTATTCCTACCAGGTCATAATACATCACGACTGGGTAAAAGCCACGGTCGAAGCGTGGGACGACACCACCGCGACACTTATCCTGTGGTGGTTTTGCCGGCGTGCGCTTGTTGTTCTGGAAACCCAATCATGATCCACCTATCCCGCTTCACCACCGACGGCACCGAATACGCAGTCACCACCGACACCGGCGGCTACTATCTCCACCAGACCGACGCCGACGCGCAATTCGCCGGCACGGTCATGGACATCGACCCCGCCGCGCTGCCGTCCGTGATCGCGGGATTGACGGAGGCGCTGCGGTTGTTCGAGGCGCAGGAAGCGGTGGTTAGGGGGTTGGTGGGGTGAGCGACGTAGACAAAGCCATCGCGCTATCGAAGAAGATCGACGAGCGCGCCTCGATGATTGTCCGCGGTATGCACGATGAGATCGCGGCGCATTGCCGCGCGAGACCGGCATTCATGGCGATCATGCTCGGCGCGGTTCACGCGAAGATCGGGCGGTTGTTGGCGGCAGTTGAACAGGAGGCTCGGAAGCCATGAGCGACAACAACCCCCACGCGCCCTCGTTCCCACACAGCGCACCCCACGTCTCTCCGCCAGCCGACGAGGCGACGAGGGTACGGGGTGGGGTGCAGAAAGCGCCAATCACAAACCGCATGGAAGACTGCGGCGCCGGTCGGCATGTCGGGTGGTGGTTCGAAAACTACTTCGATGAGAAGGCATTACTGATCGAGGTCGATAAGTCGGTCCTGTTCGCGTGTTGCGAAGGCCCGCGTGGAGATAAACGCATTAACTTCGTAACCGCCATCGAGACGGGCCGCAACATCACCCGCGCGCTGATGAAGGCGCTGGGTATCGCCGCAATCCCCCATCCCCTCCGCGCCATAACCCGCGCCGCATGGACCGAGGAGCTGCGCCGCGCAAGGCAAGCGCTGGCGGATCAGGGCGGCCATCATGCGGCTCTGGAGGGGCTGATTGTGGTGACCGAGGCGGCGCTGGGTGGTCTGACGCCCACCGAAACAGACCCGCGCTGAAACCGGAGGAAGATATGGACCGAAATACCCCCAACCGAGCGATCGGCCTGCGCCCCAGCCCATACGCTCGCAGCCCAGGCGTCGAAGCATACTTTGCCC
>CAINCZ010000150.1 GCA_903847195.1 uncultured Acidobacteriota bacterium
CGCGGCCTCACCCGATCGGCGCCATTGGAGGCGGTAGAAATAAAGGGTGTCGGGCTGCAGGTGATCGAACACCGTTTCCACCGGTTCGCCGGCCGGGAAAACCAGGACGTCCGTTTTGCGCCCATCACCACCGGAGGCCATGCTATAGTCGAAGAATCCTTCGGCCGGTTCCTGCGCCAAGGCGCTCATGGTCACCGACCGGTCACTGACCCGGCCCAGCACGAGCGACAGTCGCGCATATTCCGCCAGCTCGTGCGGCAGCACATAGTCGTCGCCCGGTTTTCTCCGGCGCCCGTCCCGGCCACCGTGCCGGTCTGCCCCCGGTTGTTGGGCGAAGGCGGCCACGACCAGCCCGCCGACGGCGGAGGCAATCAGGCCAAGGAATCCTCTCCGCGTGGTCCGCAAAGCCATGGGCTTCAGTCTCCCCGTTGGCGCGTTATTTGCCCGAACCACCAAACAAGAAATCCGTGTTTCGGATTTCCGGTGACTCCACGGGCTCGGCATACAGGTAAGCGCCCTTTCCGGGGTAACCGTCGAGATTGCGGAGTTTGGCCAGGTCCGCGCGCTGCGCCGGCGTCAGCGTCTTGTCCACCGCGGCAAAGTGCGTCGCATAATAATAGGACAACTCTCCGTCGAGTTCACCGTAATGACGGCTCAGTTCGAGTACCCTTTCCCGGCTGGCGGCGTCACCAGTCAGAAGATGACGCAGCTCCGTAGCGATGGCGCGGCGGGTCTGCACGATGCCCTGCAGATCGTCGCGCTGCAGGTCGACCAGGCTGGTGATCTGCGCGCGCTGCACCGGGTTGAGAAGGGCGAGAAAGGCCTCGCCGCTGGCGCCGGTCAACGAGGTGCTGATCGAATAGTTTCGCTGGTGAACTGCTGGCGCATCCTTCACGTAGAACGCACCGAAGTAGGTGCCGTGGCCCTCGGGGCAGAAGTAGGTGTCAGCCTCCACCGAGCCGGCATACCAGCTGAAAAATTCGCTCGCATAGGTCATCACCGCGACATGGACGCCGTGGGACACGCTGCGCTTGTCAAAGGCTTCGGGCACATCCGGCCAGGTGCGGGAGTCGCCGAATTTGAGCCGGGCCAGCGCGGCCTTCTGCGGCTCGGTCAGTGAACGCGCGATCCGGCCGTCGGTTTCCGCGCGCTGATACGCCAGGGCGCCGCCCAGCTCGAAGATGCCCGCGGAGTATTTCATGACGGCGGCGCGATCAAGCCCCTGGCTCCTGGCAGGGAACTTGCCCTCGAGGTTGCACCGGAACGCCTGGATGAGCGGCAGGCGCCGGAGCGCGAGTTCGCGGAGCGGCGCTTCCTGCGCTTCACCCAGTGCCACCAACTGCGCTTTCTGGGCGTCGTTGAGGATGCCCAGAGTATTGTCCGCGATGCGGGTGAGAAATGACGTGTTGTGCCCGAGGCGCGCGGCGTCGATATCGCGCAGGTACTGGAAGCCGAAGAAATCGGACACCTTGCCCGGTGGCAGAAAGGTATCGCCGCCGAAATTGCCCGTGAGGAACGCCAGGCCATCAAACGCGATGGTGTGGAGCTGCGCGTGATCAGAGATCGCCTGCTCGATGGAATAGTTCTGCGGCCCACCCGGTTCGCGGTGATTGGCCCGATGTCCGGGAGCCGGTGGCGTGGGTGGCGCGGCCGGTCCCTCCTGGGC
>CAINCZ010000151.1 GCA_903847195.1 uncultured Acidobacteriota bacterium
CGCCACCCGCTGGTATTCAAGCAAGCCGTTGTCGAAGAAACGTTGCGGCCGGGCGCTTCGGTGGCACGGATTGCGCGCGAACACGGGGTCAATGCCAATCAGGTCTTCCTGTGGCGCAAGGCTTACCGCGAAGGACTGTTGGGCGAAGCTTCGCCGGTGCTGCTGCCGGTCACGATTGAACAGGGCGCGGCGGCGGATCGACCGAGTACGGCACAGGCATCCGGCGCCCTGCTAATCGAAGCGGATAGAATCAAGCTGCGGATCGAAGGACGGCCGGACCCCGAGACCTTGCGTATCGTTCTGGCGGAACTGCGGCGCTCGTGATGATTCCGACGGGCACACGCATCTGGCTCGCGGCCGGACTGACCGACCTGCGTCGCGGCTTCGATGGGCTGGCGAGCCTGGCCCAGGAGAAACTGGGTGCCGATCCTTTCGGTGGTCATGTCTTTGTCTTCCGTGGCCGACGCGGTGACCTGGTCAAACTGCTCTGGTGGGACGGAGACGGACTGTGCCTGTTCGCCAAGCGGCTGGAGCGCGGCCGCTTCGTCTGGCCACAAGCCGCTGACGGCGTAGTGCACCTGAGCGCGGCGCAACTTTCCATGCTCCTCGAAGGCATTGACTGGCGTCGGCCGACGCGCACCGGGTCGCCGCAACGCGCGGCGTAACGAAGTTGTAAACCTTTGTAAACAGGGCTGTTCACTGCGCCCCTAATCGCGTAGACTTTGGCCATGTTCTCGACCGACACGCTGCCCGACAATCCCGCTCTGCTCAAGGCGCTGGTCAGCGCGCAGCAGGCCGAGATCGAACACCTCAAGTTCATCATTGCCAAATTCCGTCGGATGCAGTTCGGTCGCCGTTCCGAGCAACTGGACGGAACGATCGCACAGCTCGAACTCGCCCTCGAAGAGCTCGAATGCGGGCATGCTGAGCAGGCGGGTGGCGACGAACCGACGACGCCTTGCGCCGAGGCGGAAGAGACGACCCCGACCCAACCCAAGCGCCGGCGTTTGCCCGCGCATTTGCCGCGGGATTCGGTCGAGCATCTGCCCTCGGCGAGTTGCTGTCCGGACTGTGGCGGCACCTTGAAGACACTTGGCGAGGACGTCTCCGAAGTTCTCGAGTACGTGCCTGCGAGTTTCCGGGTCATTCGGCATGTCCGTCCGAAGCTGGCGTGCGCGACCTGTGACTGTATTGTTCAGGCGGCTGCACCGAGCCGGCCGATTGCTGGCGGCATGGCCGGCCCCGGTCTGCTCGCGCATGTCCTGGTGGCGAAGTATTGCGATCACCTGCCGCTGTATCGGCAAAGTGAGATGTATGCCCGCGAGGGCGTCGAACTGGAGCGTTCGACACTGGCCGGCTGGGTGGGTCAGTGCAGCGCGCTGCTGCGACCGCTGGTGGCCGCGCTCAACGGCTATGTGCTGTCGGGACCGAAGGTCCATGCCGATGACACGCCGGTACCGGTCCTGGCGCCGGGCGACGGGAAGACCAAGACCGGTCGCCTGTGGACTTATGTCCGGGATGATCGACCGGCCGGCGCAGCGGACCCTCCGGCGGTGTGGTTTGCCTACTCGCCGAATCGGCGGGGCGAACATCCGCAATCGCATCTGAAGGCGTTCAAAGGCATCGTGCAGGCCGATGCCTATGGCGGTTATGTTGCGCCAAGATTTATGTTGCGGCACCAGTGGGCACCAGAGATAGCGCGTGGCATTTGCAGGCCGTTGACCTAACATAAATTTCGGCGCTTTCTGACCTTCCAACCATCGTTCGGAGGTCTGCCATGTCCAAGA
>CAINCZ010000152.1 GCA_903847195.1 uncultured Acidobacteriota bacterium
CAAGCCGCCGCACAGCAAATGCGCGCAGGCTTCGTAGGTCAGTTCGGGAGTGGGGATGTGGGTCAGGCGGGGTGTGATAAACAATCTGCCCACCGCGATGCCGACAACTGCGGCGATGACAAAGTAGCGTTTCATTGTGCCGCCACTTTCTTCGCGCACGCGATCCAATCCGTGCGGATGCACTCCTGCGCGTCGGTGAGTTTCATCTTGCCGGCGCAGACCAGGCGGTGCAGATCGTTCTCTAGTTTGTCTTTCACGTGGAAGCCGGGCGAGCCGTCGGGGTAGGTGGCGAGCTGCGGCCACAGATTTGCGATTTCGTCCGCGCCGCCGAGCTCAAGCGAGATCAGGTGATCGATCTCCATCACTTTCTCTTTGGGACAGTCGGCGATCTTGTATTCCGCGCAGGCTTGTTTCTTCATCGCTTCGGTGGTGTTGCGGAATTGCTTCGTCGTCGTCGAGCAGACTTCCTTCGTGTTCGTGGTGCGGACTGCGCCCGGAGTGAGTTTCGGGTTGGGGAGCTGTGCGCGCGAAGGTGAGGACGCGAGAACAAGGAACGCGGCCAGCAAACAGAATTTCGGCAACGGAGTCTGCGCCTGCACCTGATTCAATTGAGCGAGCGCGTCTTTCGCCAGCGGCGACTTCATCAGGTACGCGCCCACCGCGAGTGCTCCGGCGTGAAATGCGGCCACGAAGTATCCCAGCCAGCAATGCGCCGTCTGGCAGCCTGCACGGTTTTGCCAGGCATGGTGCAGCACTCCAGAGGCCGCGCCCAGAAAGGCCATGCCCGCCGTCTTGAGAACCGGTTTCGCCCACAAGGGCAGGGAAGCCCAGAGTGCGAGGGCAGAGGCTTTCAGAGCTTTAAGTTTTCGAATCATTGCCATTCTCCATTTTCGATTTGCAGTGCGAGCCGGGAAATTCTTTGCGGCTCTTCGTGATCGGCGGCGGAGTCGAGCAACTCTGCCTTCGCGGTTTGCCAGTCCTTTGCCTGGATAGCGGCAAGAAACTGCTGGAATCCTGACAACCCTCGCACGCCCATATTGAAAATCAGGTTGAGCAGCGCGCCCTTGCGGACTTCGTCGAGATCCATCGCCCAGGGGAAATTGGCTTCGAGTGCGACCGTCGCGTCCTGAATGTCGTTATCGAGCAGGAAGTCGCGCTCTTTCTGGGAAACACCTTTCGCTGAGAGGTTGCGCCCCACGCCGATGGTGAGATTGGCTTGCAGTGTCGTTCCTTTGACCAGCGTCTTGCCTGTGGCGTCGTCGTAGGCGTACTGGCGCTCGTCTTCGTCGCGGCGGAGCTGGTCTTCTAAACAGGTAATTGACATATAGCTTTCCGTTTCCGATCGCGCCGCCGGCGAGCTGCTGCAGGAGTTGCGATCGCACGCCGAAACTGGCGTCTGGCGCGGAGTCTGGGAAATTAGCTTTAAGGATTAGTATTGGTTCAACGGCAGCACCGCAACCGGATAGTAGTCCGGCACAAACGGCGGCGTGGGCACCCCCGCATCGGTCACTCCGAAGGTCTGGGGAAAGGCCACAAAGCCATGCCCCGGCCCGCTGCCGGTGCCGGTCGAGCCGAAACGGAAGTCATCGTATTGGCCTAACGCCGGGTACGGGCAGGCGAAGATGCTGTTCTGGGAGCAGTGGCCGGGCGCGGTGAAGCCAAAGCTGGTCGTGATGCTGCCCGTCGTGTCCTCGCCGTAGGTGCCTTGCCAGGTCGCGAAGTTCACGTTGCCGCTGAGTCCCGACAACGAGAACGAGGGGGCCGTCGGGCAAGAGGTTCCACCAAAGCAATACAGGTTCTCGACGTACTGCTGGGTAGCGGTCGGAGATCCCACCAGCGGGCCGGAGCCGCTATTGGCGGTGTTGTGAGGTAGGTCGAAGTAGCACAGGATGTTTTGCCGCACGAATTGCTTGATCGAACTGCTGGGCGCGGGCTCGTTGTTGCCCTGACAGCCGCCTAAGCCTTGATTGGGGTAGCCGGCGACGTTGGCGATGATCAGGTTCGAGTAAGTGTTGGGCTGGTTGGCCACGTTTGGCCCGAAGTTCATGTAGGTCGGGGCGGCG
>CAINCZ010000153.1 GCA_903847195.1 uncultured Acidobacteriota bacterium
AGCGAAACGGCTTTACGGGCAATGGCAATCGCGGGGGCAAGCGGAGGCTGGCGGGTGGACCACCGCAATCCCAGGTTAGCGCCCAAAGGCGGGGCGCGGAACCTGGGGCACCCGGCAGAGGTGGGGCACCTTGGCAATTAAGCGCGCAGACGACAAGAGAAGGACGCTCTACTTCTTTCTCCAGTGCTCGACGGCGCGGTTGAGGCGCGCGAGGGCTTCGTCGAGGGTGCGGCGGGGGCAGCCGAGGTTCATGCGCATGAAGCCTGCGCCCTCGGGTCCGAATTCGTCGCCGCGGTTGAGCCATAGCCCGGCGTCGTGGAGCATGAAGTGTTCCAGCTGGTCGGCGTTGAGGCCGAGGCCGAGGCAGTCGAGCCAGGCCAGGTAGAGGCTGTCGGGGGGAGCCACGGTGATTTCCGGAATGTTCGTCGCCAGTTCGGCGGCCAGATGGGCGTGGTTGCCGCGCAGGTAGTCGAGCAGCGCGTCGAGCCAGGACGCGCCGTGGCGGTAGGCGGCTTCGCAGGCGAGGTAGCCGAAGGTGTTGGAGTTGCGGGCGCCGGTGCGGTCGAGCGTGCGCTGCAGTTCGCCGCGCAGGCGCGGGTCGGGCACGAAGACGTGCGAGAGGCGCAGTCCGGCCAGGTTGAAGGTCTTTGACGGCGCCGAGCAGACGATCGTGCGCGAGGCGAATTCGTCGCCCAGCGAGGCGAAGGGCTGGTGGCGCATCGCGGGGTTGAGCACGAAATCCTGATGGATTTCGTCGCTGACGATGAGTACGCCGCGCTCGAGACAGATTTCGCCCATGGTGCGCAGTTCGTCGGCGCTCCAGACCTTGCCGACGGGGTTGTGCGGGTTGCAGAGGATGAACAGCCGCGTGTTGGGCTGAATGGCGCGGCGGAAGCGGTCGGGATCGAACTGGTAGCGTCCGTCGGAGTCGGGCTCGAGCGGCACGCCGATGACGTGGCGTCCATTGGCCTCGGTGCCGGCGTGAAACGGGCGGTAGACCGGCATCTGCATGAGGACGCTGTCGCCGGGGCGGCTGAAGGTCTGAATGATGTGGAACAGGGCCGTGACCACGCCGGGGGTGAGCAGGATCCACTCGGGCCGCGGCGTCCAGTGGTGGCGCAGGCGGTGCCAGTCGATGACGGCTTCGTAGAATCCCGCGAGCGGCTTGTCGTAGCCGAAGACGCCGTGGTCGACGGCGGAGTGCAGGGCGTCGAGGACGGGGCGGGGCGCGGGGAAGTCCATGTCAGCCACCCACATGGGCAGCGGCTGGGGGCGTTCGGCGGCGGCGCGCGGCGCCCATTTTACCGATCCGCTGTGCGTGCGATCGACCGGCTCGTCGAAATCAAAGGGCATGGGTCTGGTCCTTGGCGGCCCGGATGACTGCGCTTTCGGGGCTCTCTTATTTGTATCAAACGGGGCGGGCGAAACAGCAGATGCTTCGCTGCGCTCAGCATGACCCGGCTTCAGGTGGTTCCCCCAGGTATGCGCCAAGACGGGCGGTGGCGGGACGCAGCTCTTGCGCGGCGCACACCCGGGCCACCTGGGGATTATGAGCACATGAGTATCGTCTGGAGCTCAGGCTTTGTCTGGTTTCTTGTCCGGCTCTTTGCCGGGGAGGGCGGCGGGGTTTTCGTGGATGCGTTCGCGGAAGGTGCCGCGCATGGCTGAGCCGAGCGAGACGGCCCCTTCGCCGAACTTGTCACGGACACGGTCGGCGGCCGAGAGGGCCTGCTGCCAGCGTTCATGGCGGTCGCCGGTGAGCAGGTCGAGCTGGCCGGCGCTGGCGGGCGAACTGAACGACGACGTCTGCACGCCGAGCAGGCGAATGGTTGCGCCGGGTTTCCAGTTATTGGTAAAGAGCTGGCGAACGACCGCGAGGATTTCGGTATCGACCTGCGTGTGTGCGCCGAGCGTGCGGGCGCGGGTGATGGTGGAGAAGTCGGAGTAGCGCAGCTTGAGCTGCACGGTGCGGGCGGCGAGGCGAGCTTCGCGCAGGCGGCGTCCGACCATCTCGGAGAGGCGGGCGAGGGTGGCGTCGAGGCGCGCCGGGTCGGCGGTGTCGCTGCTGAAGGTGTGTTCGTGGCCGATGGACTTCGGTCCCGAGTCGGCGCCAATCTCTTCGTCGAACCAGCCTCCGGCATCGAGTCCCTGGGCTTTGCCGGAGAGCGCGAGTCCCCACTTGCCGAAGCGGGCTTCAAGGGTGGGCGCGTCGAGCGCGGCGAGGTCGCCGACCAGGCGGATGCCCATCGCGTGCAGGTTCTGCTCCATGACCTTGCCGACACCGGGAATCTTGCGCACTTCGAGCGGGGCCAGGAAGCGCGCCTCGCATCCGGGCAGGACGTGGAGCATGCCGTTGGGCTTGGCCTGATCGGAGGCGACCTTGGCGACCAGACGCGAAGAGGCGATGCCGATGGAGCAGTTGAGCCCGGTGTCGGCTTTCACGGCCTGATGGAGAGCGTCGCCGGCAGCCAGCGGCGGACCGAGCAGGCGGCGGGTGCCGGTCATGTCGAGGTAGGCTTCGTCGATGGAGGCCATCTCGACGACGGGCGAGAACTGCTGGAGCACCTTGCGAACCTGCGCGGAGCACTGGCGATAGCGTTCGGGGTGGCCTTCGAGGAAGATGGCCTGCGGGCAGAGCTTGTAGGCCGTGCGCAGCGGCAGCGCGGAGTGGACGCCGAACTTGCGGGCTGCGTAGCTGGCCGCCGCCACTACGCCGCGCTCGTTGGGACGTCCGCCGACGACGACGGGCTTGCCCTTGAGCGAAGGGTCGTAGAGTTCCTCGACGGAGACGAAGAAGGCGTCCATATCGAGGTGAAAGATGGTGCGGGGGGGCGGCACGAAGGAAAGGTATCACGGGCATTGAGGAATCGGGTAATCGGGCAATCGGGTAATTGAAAACGGGGCACTGAGCGCGGCATCAGTGCAGCTCCCACTTCTGCCGACGGCAGGAAGATGCGGGGCACCAGCGAATACTCGACCCACCATGGAGGCTCGGAGGAGAGTCAACATCCCCACCCTAACGCGCCAAAGGCGGGCACGTGAGGATGGGGCACCCGCAGCTCCCACATCTGCCAAAGGCAAACAGATGTGGGGCACCAGGCTATGGCGGTTTGCGGTATGCTCATGGCGGAATGGTTATGGCAAAACAGGTAGCGTTGTTGGTACCTTGCTTCGTCGATCAGATGGTGCCGCAGGTGGCCTTCGACATGGTGGCCGTGCTGCGGCGCATCGGGTGGCGGCTGGATTATCCCGAGGAGCAGACCTGCTGCGGGCAGCCCGCATTCAACACAGGCTACTGGGACGAGGCGCGTCCGGTGGCCGAGCGGTTTGTGCGGGTGTTCCGGCACGCCGAGGTGGTGATCTGCCCTTCGGGTTCGTGCACGGCAATGGTACGCAAGTTTTATCCTGAGCTGCTGGCCAAGAGCGCACTGCGCGACGACGCCGTGGCGCTGGGCAAGCGCGTGTATGAGTTCTCGGAGTTTTTGGTGGACTACGCGCGCGTGACCGACGTGGGCGCGTACTTTCCGCACCGGGTGACGTATCACGACTCGTGCCACCTGCTGCGCGAATTGAATATTAAGGAGCAGCCGCGGACGCTGCTAAGAAACGTGCGCGGACTGGAACTGGTGGAGCTGCCCTATGCCGAGGAGTGCTGCGGATTCGGCGGCGGATTTGCGGTGAAGCTGCCGGAGATTTCGGCGGCGATGGGCGAGGTGAAGGCGCGCAACGTGGAGAAGACGGGCGCCGAATACGTGACGGCCTGCGACCCGAGTTGCCTGATGCACATCTCGGGCGTGCTGCGGCGCAAGCAGTCGAAGGCCAAGGCTATTCATCTGGCCAGCATCCTGGCGGCAGAGGAAACGTCGGTAACGGCGGGCGGCGCTGGCAGGACCTCCCAGGTTAGCGGCCAACAGCAGGCCGCGAACCTGGGGCACCCGACAGGGAATGCCGGGGAGGTGGCGCGATGACAACTGCCGCGCGCGATTCGCAGAAGCAGGCGACCGGGGTGAAGCGACCTCCAGTGACGGCCGCCGCGAAGTTCGAGCATGATGCAGCGGTTAAGGCAGCCGACGACCGGCACCGGCTCACGGTACGAAACAACATCGACACCTATGACGTTGCGCTGGCGGGCGGCAAGAAGCGGTTTGCCGACTGGGGGGCGGCGCGGCAGCGCTGCCACGACATCAAGTGGGAGGCCGTCAACCACCTCGATCGTTACCTGGAGGAGTTTGAGGCCAACGTGAAGCGGCGCGGCGGGCACGTCTTCTGGGCGGCCAACGCCGAAGAGGCACGGCAGTACGTGATCGATCTGGCCGCAGCGCGCGGGGTAAAGACCATCGTGAAGTCGAAGTCGATGGTCACGGAAGAGATCCATCTGAATCCGGCGCTGGAGGCGCGCGGGTTGCAGGTGTGGGAGACGGACCTGGGCGAGTACATCGTGCAACTGCGTCACGAGCCGCCCTACCACATCCTGACGCCGGCGATGCACCTGACCCGTGAACAAATACTCACGCTGTTCCGCGAGAAGATTCCCAACGACATCGAGGGCGAGACGCACGAAGACATCGTGGCGGCGGCGCGGCGGGCGCTGCGGCGGGCGTTCTTCTCGGCCGAGATGGGCATCAGCGGCGCTAATTTCCTGGTGGCCGACGCAGGGATGGTGGCGATCAGCACGAACGAGGGCAACGGGCGGCTGTGCACCAGCATTCCCGGTATTCACGTGGTGATGGCAGGGATCGAGAAGGTGATCCCGCGGCTGCAGGACCTGGCGACGCTGTGGCCGACACTGACGACGGCAGGGACGGGACAGTTCCTTACTTCGTATTGCACGCTGATCGGCGGGCCGCGCACGGCGGAGGAGGTGGACGGGCCGCGCGAGTTCCACGTGGTGCTGCTCGACAACGGGCGGAGCGCCCTGCTGGCCGACGCCGAGCAGCGCGAGGTGCTGCACTGCATACGGTGCGGCGCGTGTTTGAACGCCTGTCCGGTGTATCGCAACATCGGCGGTCATGCGTATGGGACGACCTACCAGGGACCGATCGGATCGGTGCTGACGCCGCATCTGCGCGGGCTCGCGGAGTTCCAGCATCTTTCCCATGCGTCGTCGTTGTGCGGCTGCTGCACTGAGGTTTGTCCGGTGAAGATCGACCTGGCGCATCACCTGCTGCAGAACCGGCGCAACGCGGTGGAGCGCACGGAGCGGCCGTGGCACGAGCGGCTGGCGATGCGGCTGTGGAGCTGGACGATGATGGACGGACGCCGCTTCCGGCTGGCGGGCACGCTGGGACGCATGGCGCTGCTGACGCTTTATGGCGCGGGCGCGCAGAAGACGAAGTTCGATCCGCTGCGCGCGTGGACGGAGGCCAGAGAGGCGCCGCCACTGGCGCCGGTATCGTTCCACGACCGCTGGAGGAGGACCGATGGCAAGCTCTAAGGTGGGCAGCCGCGAGCAGATACTTGGGCGCGTGCGGCGTGCGATGGCGGAGACGGCACCGCGACGCGAGGGCAACGCAGCGGGTCCGATCTTTGCGCCCGTGGAGAATGAAGATGCGCTGGCACGATTTCTAAGCGAGTGCGAGGCGACGGCGACGGAGTGCATTCAGGCATCGGGCGTGGCGGGGACGGCGGCGGCGTTACAGCAGGTGCTCAATTCCCTGCCCGAGGGCGAGGTTTATTTGCAGGACACACCCGCGCTGCGCAAGCTGACGCCGCCGGCAAGTGTGGCGGGGCGCACGCTGCGGTGGTCGAGCGAGGGCGCGCCGCGCGAGGAGTCGCAGGCGACGGTGAGCTTGTGCGAGGCGCTGGTGGCGCTGAGCGGATCGATCATGGTGTCCAGCCGCAACTGCGGCGGACGCGGCATCTCGGTGGTGGCGCCTTGCCACGTGGTGCTGGCGGGAGTCGATCAACTGGTGAACGACCTGGAGGCCGCGCTGGAACGCATCCGGCAGGTGGCGCCTTACAGTTCCTACGTGGGGCTGATTACGGGAACGAGCCGCACGTCGGACATCGAGAAGAAGCTGGTGCGGGGCGCGCATGGGCCGCGGCGCGTGGTGGTGATTTTGCAGACGTAGCATAGAGTCCCAGGTTAGCGCCCAAAGGCGGGGCGCGGAACCTGGGGCACCCGCCCCCCCACCCTTCGCTGCACTCAGGGTAGGCCACCCGGTCTTTTCCCCCAGCAGCTTATCTTTCCCCTACTCAGAATGCCCGCTTCAGGGCAGAATATTGGGTCAATCATCAGAAGCGTCAGGAGGACCGAATGGAGCCGTTCCGTCATCATGTGATCGTGTGTACCCAACCCAAAGCTGAGAACGTTGCCTGCTGCGGCGGCGCGGGCCGCGCGGTGCTGGGCGCACTCTACGAAGAACTGGGCAAGCAGGGCGGCGCGACCGACGAGGTGCTGGTGAGCGCCACCGGCTGCCTGGGCGCGTGCGAGAAGGGCCCGGTGGTGGTGGTGTATCCGGAGGCGGTCTGGTATGGACAGGTGAAGCCGACGGATGTGGCCGAGATTGTGGCGACGCACCTGAAGGGCGGCAAGATCGTGGACCGCTTGCAAGTAAAGAGCATGGACGAGTTGCGCGGCGAAATTCTCGACCACCGCAAGCAGTTCAACGCCATGATGGCGGGACGCGACAAGGGCGGCGTGGTTCCCGACGAACTGCAAGACCTGCTGCGCGCCTTCATGCCGGCGCGCACGGTGATGACGGCGCTGGAACTGGACGTATTTACCGCGCTGGGTGAAGGCGCCAAGGCGGCCGACGTGGCGGCGAAGGCCGGCTCCGACCCGCGCGGCACCGAGGAGCTGCTCAACGCGCTGGTGGCGCTCGGGCTGCTGGTTAAGAGCGGCGGCGTTTACGGCAACACGCCGGTGAGCGCGCGCTTCCTGGCGACGGGCTCGCCCGACAGCGCGCGGCTGGCGATGCTGCACAACGTGACGCTGTGGAACCAGTGGAGCGGACTGACGGACCGGGTGCGGCACGGCACGGCGACGGACCCGAACATGATGAGGCCGTGGGCGGCCGACGCGCAGCTGCGTCCCGCGTTTGTGGCCTATATGGACCGCAACGCGAAGATGGGCGCACCGCTGCTGGCGCGCACGCTGGGCACCGGCTTCCAGAAGGTGCTCGACGTGGGCGGCGGCTCGGCGGCCAGCTCGATCGCGCTGGCACGGGCGAATCCGGTGGTGCAGGTGGAGGTGCTGGAGCAGCCCGGAATGATCGCCGTCACCGAAGATTACATCCGCCGGGCCAACCTCGGCGAGCGGGTGAAGGCGCGCTGCGGCGACATGTTCAAGGACAGCTTTGGACGCGGGTACGACTTGATCCTGATGGCGTCGGTGGCGCACATGTTATCGCCGGAGCAGAACCTGAGCATGTTCCAGCGGGCGTATGCGGCGCTGGCTCCCGGGGGGCGGCTGGTGGTGCAGGACTTCATTCTCGAAGCCGACGGCACGGCACCACGGTTGGGCGCGCTGGCGGCGCTGACGATGCTGTGCCTGAGCAAGAGCGGAGCGACCTACACCGAACAGCAGTACGAGCAGTGGCTGACGAAGGCGGGCTTCGCCGAGGTGAAGCGCGCGCGGCTGCCCGGCCCGATGAATTTGATGATCGGGACGAAGTAGGGTCACCGGGCGGTTTACTTCCCACATCTGCTAAAACCGGCAGATGTGGGGCACCACGGCAGATGTGGGGCAATGGGGAATTGGCTGAACGGAGCGAACAGCAGATGCTTCGCTTCGCTCAGCATGACCCTCGCAAGCCTGAGGCAAAAGAAAGGCCACCTGAACGCATTGGGTGGCCTTTTTCATTGCTCGCTGGCGGTCAGCCGCACGACGACGGGGTGCGCTGCGCTCAGTTGGGACGAGGACCGGACTGCTGCCGGCGCGTTTCGGCGATGGCGGTGGTCAACTGTTCGGCCGCGCGCTCGATACGGTGCTGCGCGAGACCGAGGGAGCGAATCTTGCCACGCAGCACTTCCAGTTCGCGCTCCAGTTGCTCCACGCTCAATGGGTGGGGAGCGGCGGGGGACTCTTCGTAGAAATGTCCCCGGACCGTGCCGGTATTCGCCGTTGTAGTCATGCGTCGCCGCATTGGGCCTCCAGGGTCGACCGGATGCGATCGACTGCAGTTCCACTCCTTGCGATGGTTAACGGTTTGGTTGCAAGCCGCGATATCGAGTGAACACCGGAGCTGTGACTGCAATCACCGGCGCGGCGCATGGCATTGAAGGGAAAGAGACGGAAAAACGCGCTTAGCCCGGGTTAAGGAGCGTTCGGCGGGTGGAGTTAGCCGAGGGGCTCGACGGGTTGGGGCGCTGCGGCGGTGCCGCGCTGGGTCAGCAGCAGTCCGCAGATGACCAGCAGACCGCCGGCGAGGCTCGGCCAGGATGGGCTCTCGCCCAGCAGCAGCAACGAGAGGGCAACGGCGAAGACGGGGACGAGGTTGATGAACTGTCCGGCGCGGCTGGCGCCGAGCGCGGCAACGCCGTTCAGATACCAGGTGAAGGCCATGGCGGTGCCCATGAGTCCGAGAAAGGCTCCGGCGACCCAGACGGCGAGGGGCATGGCGCGCACCTTGTCGAGCGACGCGAAGGGGGCGGCGCTGACGACGAGGATGGCGGTGCCCAGCAGCGTCGAGTAGGTGGTAGCCACCAGCGGACTCAGACGCACGAGCACCTTGCGGGCAAACATGGTGTAGGTCACCCAACTGGCAACGCAGCCGAAGATCAGCAACTCGCCAATGCGCCCCGTGGCGGCAGCCGGATCATGACGGTCGAGCACGACGAGCATGGCTCCAGCGAGCGAAACGACGATGCCGCCCAACTGGCGGCGGCCGAGGCGTTCGCCGTAAATCAGCCAGGCGCAGAGCATGATGCCGACCGGATTATTGGCGATGATCAGCGAGGCACGGCTGGCGCTGGTGAAGCGCATACCGGCAAAGAAGAAGAGATTGTAAGAGACGATGCCACTGAGTCCCATGCCGAGCAGCAGCCAGAAGTCGCGGCGCTCGATGCGGATCCAGCGGCCGCTGCGGCTGAGTGCGATGGCCAGTCCGGCGCCGCCGACGAGGAAGCGCAGGACGGCGCCATCCAACGGATTAAGCGTGCCGGAGACGACGCGGGCAGCCACAAAGGTCCCGCCCCAGAAGAAGGCGACCAGCACCATCTTGAGCAGAATCAGGGGCCGACGGGCGGCGGGCGATTGTCGTGCGATTGCGGCGGGCAAGGCAGCAGTATAAGCGGAGCAGGGTCCGGGGCTGACGAAAATCGAGCGGCAGAGCTGCCATGGCGGCGCGCAGCTATCACCCGGGCGCAAAACTGCAGCGGCAGGCGCGGCCTGATTTTCTTATGGGGAATCCCTTAGGACGGCGGGCATGACAAGTCCCCGCCGCGCGAAGGCGGCGGGGCGGTGGTGCAAACTAAGCAGCCACGTCAGTCTTGGCCGGTGCCGGCGTGGCAGGGTCGACTTGGGCTTCAGCCTTCGCTTCAGTGAGGCTTCGGGAAAGCTGAATTCCGAGGTCAACAAGGGGATCGCTGATTGGTACGAGGTCGGGGGGAAGCTGAAGCCCGAAGTCGTCTAAGTTCGCCCACTCGGCTAATGCTCTCGGGTCCCGCATTACTCCACCTCCCTATGGCCTTCGATGCAGAGGGAAGGCCGGAAGGCTGTTTCAATTTCGAAGCCGGAAACGGCGACCGGTGCAGTCTCGGCATCGCGGAACGGCCATGGAAGGCACGAGTTCGTTTTCATGCCTTTCATCGTGCCACGATACCGCTGCTTTCCAGAGGTTGGCCATGCTACGAAAGTTGCAGCTAGTTCCCATGGTGATGCCCTCTCCTGAATTGGGAACAGGCGGGCAATGCGGTTGCCGCCCCCGCGGCCGGGCACGAACCTGCGACGGCCACCGCGACGGCCATAGAATCCACTGGCAGAGAAAAGTCTCGCACCTCAGCCGAAAGTCCTCTAAGATTGCGAACCGCACGGCAAACCCCGCCGCAACCCGTACGCCCGCGGCGCGCAGGTCCAGCACAAGAACCCAATCGGGCCAGGAGCAACTATGACAGACGAAGCAAGGCATCCGCTGGCACGACGAACTTTTCTGACGACCGCCATCGTGGGCGGCGCTTCCCTGCTGGCCGCGGCGCAGTATGTGGGAGCCCCGGCATCGGCGCCATCCGGCGAGAAGCGCGCGGCGGGCAGTCCGCTCACGTTGAGCTTTGCCTGCGGGTATTACGACCGCATGTTTCCGCTTGATTCAGGCGAGGTACAGCCGGAGGGGATCAAGCTGAACTGCATCAAGATCGAGAATCCGCGCGAGGTCTTCGACCGCATGGGGCGCGGCGAGTTCGACGTAGCTGAGTTTGGGGCAACGGAGTTCATCATCCGGCTGAGCAGCGGCAAGTCTCCATTCGTGGCGATTCCGGTGTTTCCCTCGCGGGCGTTCCGCCATGGGTTCATCACGGTGAACCGCAAGGCGAATATCCGCACGGGCAAGGATTTCGCGGGGAAGCGCATCGGCGTGCCGCTCTACCGGCAGGCGGCGGCGCTTTACATCCGCGGGCTGTTGCAACATGAGTACGGCGTGAACCTCGAGACGATCCGGTGGGTGCAGGGCGCGGTGAACCAGCCCGGAGCGCACGGCGACGCGCCGATCATGCCGCTGCTGAAGCCGATCAACATCGAGGCGAACAAGAGCGGCAAGTCGCTGAACACGCTGCTGGAGGAGGGCGCGCTGGACGCGATCATCGGCTCTTCGGTGCCGCACGCGCTGGGGCGCAACCCCGACATCGTGCGCTTCTTCCCCGACTTTCACCGGGCCGAGCGCGAGTATTACAAGCGCACGAGCATCTTCCCGATCATGCACCTGGTGGCAATACGGCGCGAGCTCTACGAGCAGCACCCCTTCGTGGCCAAGAGCCTGTTCAACGCGATGAGCCGGGCCAAGCAACTGGCGCTCGGGCGCATGCGGAACGAAGAGGCGCTGCCTTACATGATGCCCTGGATGGCCGGACAGCTGGAGGAGTTGCGCGAGGTCTTCGGGAACGATCCGTGGCCGTACGGGCTGGAGGCCAATCGCGCCACGCTGGAGGCGATGGTCACCTACCTGGTGGAGCAGGGCTTCATCCCGGCGCCGATTGCGCTGGAGAAGGTGTTCTTGCCGGTGTAGCCGTGCGCGGCGGCTACCAGGGCAAGGGGCCGTTTTCGTCGAATAAGCCGCCGGTGGGGCCATCGTCAGCGATGAGCGCCCTTTTCACGGCGGCGACAGCTCCCTGGGCGGCACTGCGCGGGCCATTGTGGTCGTTGATGTCGGTGGCGCAGTGGCCGGGGGTGATGGCGTTGACCTTGACACCGGTGTCTTTTACCTGGCGCGCGAAGTGGACGGTAAGCGCGTTGAGCGCGGACTTCGAGGTGTTGTAGGCGAACAGGGCGTCTCCCGCAGGAAAGGCCCGCCGGGCCTGGAGCGTGAGCGAGCCAAGACCACTCGATACGTTGACTACGCGACCGGCGGCAGACTTCAGGAGCAAAGGCAGGAAGGCCGCGGTGACGGCGTACACGGCAAAGACATTGGTCTCGTAGGTGGCACGGAAGGCCGCCAGGGTGGGCGAGCCTCCGCGATCGTCGGCGTGGATGATGCCGGCGTTGTTGACGAGAATGTCGAGGCGTCCGAAGTCGCGCCTGACCTCGGCGACGGCGGCGGCAATCGACGGCTCGCTGGTAACGTCGAGCGAGAGGAAGCGGGCGTCCAGCTGCTGCTCGCGCAGCTTTGCCACCGCGGCCTCACCCCGCTCGCGATGGCGGGCGCCGATGAGTACGGTCACGCCGGTGGCCGCTAACTGACGGGCTATTTCGAGTCCGATGCCCTTGTTGCCGCCCGTCACCAGGGCGAGCTTCCCACCTGCCTGCGTCATGCTTTCGTCTCCCGTTCGGTCTGGTTGAGCCGCGAACTGGTGGTCCCACATCTGCCAACGGCGGCAGATGTGGGGCACCGTCAGGATTGCGCACCGTCAGGATTGCTTGACGAGTCGTGCTCCCAATTCATAGGCCTTCTGCAACTCGACGGGGAACTGATCGCGACGGCGCGCGGCCTTGACCGCGGGGTCGAAGCGGTGCTGGTCGATCCTGGAGTAGTCGTCGAACTGGCAGGTGTCGGCGGCAATCATCTCTTCGGAGGCGCCGAAGATGCGCTCGAGGAAGTAGTGATTGGAGCCGATGAGGCCGGCAAACGACATCTGCTTCATGCGCTCTTCGGGGGCGTTGAAGGTGTAGATGAAGCCGGTGCGGATCTTGCGCGGATAGAGCGATCCGTTGGGGTCGCTCTCGACAACGTAACGATAGAACGGGAAGAGCAGGCGCTCGAGCAGCGACTTGGCCTCGCCGGTGATATTCCAGAAATAGACGGGCGAGCCGATCAGGATGGCATCGACCTTCCGGATGTCCTCGAGCAGGGGCGTGAGGTCGTCCTTCATCGCGCACATGCCGTGGCTGGGGCCGCCAATCGTCTTGCAGCCCATGCAGCTCTTACAGCCCTGGTACTTGAGGTCGTAGAGGTGGACGAGGCGGGTCTTGGCTCCCGCGGCGGCAGCGCCTTCGAGCGCTTTTTCGAGCAGCAGGGCGGTGTTCTGGTTCTTGCGCGGACTGCCGTTGAAGGCAATGATCTCCATAAGAAGGCGGCTCCTTTCCCGATGAATCTCCATGGCACAGCACAGCCGGGCCGGGGCGCAACTGAGCTTAGCAGTTGCCCAAATTGTATGCCAGCCGGGAGCGCGCGCCTATGGGATTTGAGAAACGAAGAAGGGACAAAGTCCCCAGGTTAGCGCCGAAAACCATGGCGCAAACCTGGGCCACCTGCCACCTGCCAGCATTTACGCGGCGCGTACCTGCGGCACCCGGCGGGCAGGGGATCCCACATCTGCTAAAACCGGCAGATGTGGGGCACCTTCAACTTCAGATATGAGATTGACGGCTAGTTCTTCAGGCGGCCGTGGAAGCGCAGGAACTCGGCAGCCTTGGCGGTGCCCATGTAGCGGTTGAGCACCTCGCGGCTGGTCTGGCGCAGGTCGACGGCGATGAGCGCGTCGAGCACGCTGGAGAAGTTCTTGTCCACGTTGAAGGCCAGCACGGTGCCGCCGATCTTCAGATACTGGCGCAGGAGGATGGGCATTTCCTTGCCGTCCTGCTCGATGTCGGCGAGGGCGGGATTGAGTTCGTTGGCATCTTCGAGCAGGCGAACGGCCGAGTTGATCTCCCATCCCTTGATGAGCGAGGAACGGAAGGGCGTGCGCGGCGTGACCAGCGAAGCCAGCGGATGGCGTTGCTGATTCTGCCCGAAGAAGCGCACGAGCAGCTCGCGCGAGGCCTTGCTGTAGGTGTTGCTGATGCTGACCGGGCCGAACAGCACGGGCACCTGCGGATGCTGCACGGCATAGGCGCCAATGGCCTTCCAGAGCACCAGCAGCGGCGCGTACTGCCGCTGGTATTCGAGGCGGACGAAGGACCGTCCCAGTTCCAGCGCCGGACCGAGTTGCGAGAAGAAATCGTGGTGGAACTTGAAAAGCTCGTGGGTGTAGAGGCCGTCGAGGCCGCGCGCTTCCAGCACAGACTCGGTTTCAGCCAGGCGGTAGCCGCCGACCAGGCAGCGCTCCTTGCGGTCCCAGACGAACAGGTGCTTGTAGTACTGGTCGTAGGGATCAAGGTCGAGGGCGCGGCCTGAGCCTTCGCCGACGCCGCGGAAGGTGATCTCGCGCAGGCGTCCGATTTCGTTCATGACACGCGGAACTTCGTTGGCAGTGGCGATGTAAACGCACAAGTCACCGTACTGGCAGAGGCTGGCCTCGGGCGGGAGCTTTTCGACTTCGCGGATGATTTCGCCCACCGGAATGGCGCCGGCAATCGGGACCTGCTTGGCGGGACGCTTCTTGACGACGCGCGGAAGCTTGCGCTGGAGGCGTTCGCGCAGCAGGTAGGTGCGCCAGCGCAGGTAGGCGGTGGCGTCCTGCTCGTTCTTGAAGTGCTGTACCTGCTCGGCGGCGATGCAGGTGCCGACGGCGACATCGACGGACTTGCCGTGAGCCTTAAGGAGTTCGTGGGTCAGAGCAAGGGTGCGCAGCCGCGGATGGGCAACACCCAGGGCCTGAAAGGTGACGCTGTTGCGTCCCCGGAAGTAAAGCGGCAGCACGCGGCAGCCGACCATGCGGGCCAGGCGCGCAGCGGTGTCGGTCCATTGCGGGTCAGTGACGACGGGGTGCGACAGCTTCCAGTGTGAGACCTCGCCGGCGGGAAAGACAAACAGCGTCTTGCCCTCCTTGAGCCAGGTGATGGCTTCACGCAATCCGCGCTGGCTCTGCCGCACCGATTCGGCGGTGCCGAAGGGATCAACCCAGAAGCAGTAAGGACGCAGCCAACGAATGGCGCCCAGCATGCGATTGGTGAGGATTTTGACGTCGGGGCGCACGCGCAGCAGCACGTCGCCGGCAATCACGCCGTCGAGAATGCCGAAGGGATGATTGGCCACCACCAGCAGCGGCCCTTCGCGGGGAATGCGCTCGATATCGGCCGGGGAGACGGCATATTGAACGTCGAGAGCTGTCAGGAGGCGGCTGAAGGCAAGGCCTTCGCTCCCGCGCTCCACCTTCAAATTCAGCGCTTCCAAACGCTTAAGGGGCAGCAGCCGTGCCATCAGGCCGCGTACCGGAAACAGAGGGGTATGATCTTGCGGATTCGGCATAGCTACCACTGGCTGACTTCCCATTTCCCGATTCTGATCACTTGCAGTTGCCTCACGATGAACACCTCGTTAAGGCGCCATGAAAATCAGGCGCACCCCCGGCCGCAGCCAGAGTCGTCAGGGGGCTCCAATGGCATCTTACTCCAGCCGCGCGCCGGGGGGAACTGCCAACGTAAGACATTGGTGGTGATTGGGTTATCTGCCGCGGAGGGGGAAGGAAGCGGCTTCAGCGGCTGCGCAGGGTTACGTAGATGCCGCCGAGGATTAGCGCCATGCTGATGACCGCCAGGACGGTGATCTGCTCGCCCAGAAAGAGGGCGCTGATGAGCACCGACAGGACGGGGACGGCCGAGACAACCTGTCCTACCTTGGAGGCGGGCAGCACCGCCCGCGCGCGGTTGAAGAGCCAGTAGGCGGCCGTGATCGAAATCAGGCAGTTGAAGATGATGATGCCGGTGACCAGGCCGGTCCACTCGATGCGGTTGGGAGAGCCGATCAGCCAGCCAACCAACGTGATCGTTACAGCACCCCAGAGGAATTGCCACATCACCTGCGACCACTGACTGCTCTGCCAGCGGCGGATGCGGTAGAGGCAGGAGCCGAAGGCCCACAGAATAGCCGAGAAGCCGACCATGAGGTTGCCCGCCAGCACGCGCGGGTCGCTCCAGTTGACCAGCAGCGGATTGAGGAAGAGCACGATGCCGGCGAAGCCGATCAGGCCTCCGGCCAGACGCATGGCGGTGACGCGCTCCTTGAGGATCAACCAGCCGAGCGGCAGCGCCCACAGTTGCATGGTGTAGACGAGGACGGTGGCGCGTCCGGCGCCCAGGTATTGCAGTCCGACGATGCCGAGCGCCATGGGGAAGGCGACCTGGCAGAGTCCGATGGCGAACAGCGGCAGGCGCTCGCCCTTGAGCGGCGCGATGGGCCGGCGATAAACGGCAGAGACGATGGCAGCCACGGCCGCCGCACCGATGAAGCGCACCACCAGCAGGGTGAGCGGAGCGACGTGGGGCATGATGAGCTTGAGCAGCGGCCAGTTGACGCCCCACAGAAATGCGACCAGGCAGACTTCGAGGTAGGCGGTGCGCTCGAGGAGGCGGTGGTCGGGTGCGGTGGTAGAGGTGGCCGTCATCAGTAAGAAAGGAGAGTTCACATTCTGACATCGCGCGGGGCGCGGGGCAATGGTGAATGGCGTTGCGGAGCGCGTTGCTTTTAGCGAGCCAGGTCCATTGACAGCGCTGCTATCATTTTTTCGGTATTTCCGCACACGCGCAGTTGACGTAGCGGCGCCGCTCGAGCGCGCAGAGGTTCCCCTTGCTCGACGGTGGCGAACCACGCCAACGGTGCGGCCTACGAGAAAGAGGACTCTTACGATGACGAAATCGCGCCGTGAATTTTTCAAGAACGCCGCCCTGGCCGGGGCCGGCGTAGCTGCCACCACTCTCCTGCCGGAAACACTTGAGGCCAAGACCGCGGGCTGGGACCGCACGGCGGACGTGATCGTCGTGGGCGCCGGATGCGCGGGCTTTCCGGCGGCGATCCGCGCGCACGAGGCCGGGGCCTCGGTGCTGCTGCTGGAAGCCAGCTTCGACGTGGGCGGGCACGCCATCGTCAGCGGCGGCAACGTGCCGCTGGGCGGCGGCACCAGCGCGCAGAAGAAGGCGGGCATCAAAGACACGCCTGACCTGCTGTTTGCCGACCTGACCGACTGGTCGGTGGTCGAGCCGAACGGCGCGCCCGACTACCGCTACAACGACAAGGAGATCATCCGGGCGTTTGCCGACAACTCGGCGCCGACCTATGAGTGGCTGGTGGCGCACGGGGTCATCTTCGTCGACAAGGCTCCCGATAATTTCGGCGGCACGTCGGTGGGCAACTCGGTGCCGCGCGAGATGCACTCGGCGCCAATGAAGTGGGAGCGTCCCGAGACGGGCGCGCCCTTTCCGCCGGCGATGCAGGAGAAGATGTCGCACGGCGTGGGGCTGATGCGTCCGCTGGAGGCGACGGCGAAGAAGCTGGGGATTCCGATCCTGCTCGAACACAAGATGGTGGAGCTGGTGCGCGAGAAGCCGAACGCGGGGCGCGTGGTTGGCTGCGTGGTCGAGAACAAGGGCAAGAAGATGCGCTTCCGCGCACGCAAGGCCGTGATTATTGCGAGCGGCGGCGGTACCGGCAACGTAAACTTCCGGCGGATCTTCGATGCGCGGCTGACGGAGGAATACGACTGCGTGGCGGGCGAGCCATGGTCGGCGCAGGACGCCAGCGGCGAGATGGCGGCAATGGCCGTCGGCGCGTCCCTGTGGGGCGTTTACAACCAGGTGGGCGAGTTCGGCAGCAACATCACCAAGCCGGGCCGCATTGGCTGCCAGTATGGCTACGTGAACCTGCGCTGGATGCCGGGCAGCAAGGCCTTTCACCTGGCACGCGCCATCGGTCTGCCGGTGGCTGACTGGCAGGACGCGATCCTCGTCAACCAGGCGGGCAAGCGCTTCTACGACGAGACGGTGGGCCGGTGGGAGAGCAACAGCTTCAACTCCATCAAGCCGTATACGCCGGGCAGCTACCGCAACCTGCTGAACGTGAAGTGCGACTTCCGCGGCTCCAACTTCCTCAACGCCGCCATGGCCGGCACCGGCGAGGCGAAAAACGGCGGCGGGCCGATCTGGGCGATCTTTGACGCCGACGCAGTGAAGCGCGAGGGCTGGGACCCGAAGCCTCCCAACGTGGACACCGAGAAGGGCTACTTCTTCTCGGCCAACACGCTGGCCGAACTGGCGGCAAAGATGAAGATGAAGCACCAGCCGAACGGCCTGCCGGCCAAGGCGCTGGAAGAGACGGTGGCACGCTACAACTCGTTCGTGGAGAAGGGCAAGGACGAGGACTTCGACAAGCCGAAGCCGAAGTACAAGATCGAGAAAGCGCCTTTCTATGCTGCGTGGGCGACGCCGGTGATCCACGATGCGCGCGCAGGCGTGCGGATTAATCCGAAGTGCCAGGTGGTGGACTTATATGGCCAGGTAATCGCCGGACTATACTGCGCGGGCGAATCGGCGGGCGGCTTCAGCGAGCACGGGCTGGCGCGGTGCGCTTGCCAGGGGTATATCGCGGGAGATGTGGCGGCTAAGGAGAAGGTGTAGCGAGTAGCCGCTCTTTGTGGAAGTCAACATCCCCACCCTGACGCGCCAACATCGGGCGCGTGAGGGTGGGGAACCGGGCTCTTACTCTGGCGAAAGCTCTTCTAGCACGCGGCCCTTGGTTTCCAGCGCGAACGTGGCGCAGACCGTGCCGCCCACCGCGCAGACCATGGCGAAAATGATGAACACCCAACGCACACTGTAGCCCGCCACAATCGCGCCCACGATCATCGGGCCGACCGTCGAACCGATGCGCACCCAGGCGCTGCCCATGCCCACCCCTAGCGCCCGCATCCGCGTGGGATACAGCTCGGCGCTGTAGAGGAAGAGTGAAAAGCTGATGGTCTGGATGACGGCATAGACGCAGGAGGCCAGCACCAGCACCTGCACCGCCGACGCCGTGCCCATCACCGCCAGCACCACCAGAGGAATCACCGGCAGCAGGGAGGCGCAGACGTACCAGGGCTTGCGTCCTACCCGGTCGATCAACAGCGCACAGGCGATCGAGGCCAGCACGCCGATCCCGGAAGTGATGAAGCCGTAGCCGAGACTCGTCTTCAGCGAGACGTGGAAGTAGTTGCGATAGAGCGTCGGCAGCCAGGTGATCAATCCGTTGTTCACCAGGTAGGCGCAGGTGGCGAGCACGGCCAGCACCAGCGTCCGGCGCAGGTAGATGCCCTTGAACAGATCGCGGAAGCGGGCCCTGGGTCCGGCGGCGCGGGCCTGGAGCGCGATCAGCTTCGGCTCCGCCAGCGCAACGCCGGCGCGCACGGCTTCGGCTTCCGCCAGCTCGACAAATGCCTCGGCCTCCTTCACTCGTCCCTTGGCCAGCAGCCAGCGCGGCGACTCGGGCAGCGACCAGCGCAGCGGGATCAGCAACAACGCCGGTACGGCATCGATCAGGAAGAGCGCCTTCCAGCCAAACAGCGGCACGAGGAAATATCCGGCCACTCCGGCCGCAGCCAGTCCGACGGGGAAGATCACCTGGTAGAGCAGGAAGAAGCGGCCCCGCACCTTGGCCCCGACGAACTCATTAATGTAAGCGCCCGCCACAGGCACTTCGCCGCCCGTGCCGATGCCCTGTATAAAACGGAAGGCCATCAACGACGCAGCGTTCCACGAGAAAATGCAGAGGATGCCGAAGACGGCATAGATGGCAATCGTGTACATCAGCACCGGCAGCCGTCCCACGCGCTCGGCCAGCCAGCTGAAGAAGAAGGCCCCGACCAATTGCCCCAGGTAACCGGCCGAAATGATGTAGCCAATCTGGGTCGGCGCCAAATGCCACATGCGCACGATCACCGGCAGCACGTAGGCGATGGCCAGCGTATTGTAGCCGTCAAAAAAAGTGGCCGCGCCCACAATCAGCCGCGCCCGCACCAGCAGCCGAGAAATCGGCAACCGCTCCAGCCGCGCCAGGATGCCAGCCTCAACATGACGGCCGTTGGCAATTGCTCCAGTCGACATAATGGTCTCCGTGTTCCTGTTTCCAACCGCAAATCACCCGCCCCAGCCGGGTGCCCCACCTCGCGGCCTGCAATTGACCTGCGGCCTGGGATCGTTGGAGGCTCCTTGGCATGGGGGAGAGGATAGCACGGCCGAAGCGGGGAAGAGTCAAAACCCCAACCTAACGCGCCAACATCGGGCGCGTGAGGGTGGGGCACCGTGATTCTCTACTTCGCGTCGCAGCCGGTGGCGCCGGGGATCGCCTCTACCTTCGTGGCAACCACCGCGCCGGGCGGGAACCAGAACTGGATGCCTCCGCCGGGCTGCGCGAAGGCGGGGGCTACGGCTCCCATGTAGCCGCGCACTCCGACGCGCACCTTGTCGGCGTAGGCGACGCAGACGGGTGTGGCCAGCAGGGCTAGTCTGGCACGAATACCTTCCCCATCGAGCAACCGGCCGCCGGGACTTACGGCGTCCAGAGTGGTCCACCAGGAACCGCTGCGCGCGCCGATCGAACTTCCCGAGACCCGCACCAGGCGATGGTTGCCGCGGAAGGACTTATTGAAGCCACTCGTCACCATGAAGGAGACAGCTTCCGTCCCGGGCAGGAATGCCGGGTAGAGGACTCCATCCATTTCGGCATTGAGGCGGCGAGCGGACTTCAGTTCGAGGTGCGACACCTGGCTGGCGAGGAGGCGTTCGTAAATCGGACAGATCGGCGCGTCGTAGCGGGTGTCGCCTTTGGTGGTGGTGCCGGGGTCGGCGAGACAACCGGGGATGTCGGGCCAGCGCCACGGCTCGGATTGCTTGGCGGACGCCGACGGCGCTGCTGTCTGAGCCATCGCAAGGGTCGCCATCAGGATCAGAGTCGGAAAACACGACAGCAGGGACAGCCTGCTTTTCACAAAGGACGATTGAGGGCGGAGCTTCGGTTGCGCTTGGGCAGACACAGGAATCCTCCTGGCGGCAATCTGTGATCGATAGACATCTCGTTTGCGGAGTATGAGGAGTGCGCCAGAAGTTGTCAACGGGATCGCGCGGGTGCAAACGAGAATTGCATTCAGACTGAGGGCTGCTATTGACTTCCCACCTATGCGCCAAATGCGGGCGCATAGGTGGGCCACCAGAGTTTCGTTATGCCGGTTGCGAGAAGTAGTGAGGGAACCGGCGCGCGGCGGTCTTCTTTTCGCGGTAGCTGCGGGCCAATTCCATGTAGATGCCGAGGTCGCGGTCGAGGTCGGACTGCGTGCCGTCGAAGTAGAAGTTGCGGATCGGAATACCCTCGAGGTCTTTGCTCAGCTTGGGGTAGACGGCTTCGGCGACGATGCCGTTCATGCAGGTGAACGGGCTGATGTCGATGATGCCGTCGGCTCCGTGCTTGGCCAGATAGGCGGCCTTGCCGACCGACAATATCATCTCGCCCAGCACTCCGTCGGCAGGCAGATAGGGCAGCGCGCACTCGAGCGTGGTATAGACGTCGGGCTCTTCATAGCCGACGAAGTCCTCTTTAAAAGGCGCGAGGATGTGGTGCTCGTCGGAGTTCTGCACGTGCCAGCGGATCTTGGCCTTGAGCATATCGACGGTCCATTTGCGCCCGAACATCTTGAGTTTACGCACCTGCTCGCTGTTGGTGTACTGCACCCACTCGGCGATGTCGCTCAGCCAAGCTTCGGCGCCGTAGCCTTCGAGCTTGCGGATGAGGTCTTCGTTGCTGAAGGTATTGAGGCGGCAGAAAATCTCGCCGACGACGCCGATCAGCGGCACCTCGCGGTCGTAGAGCGCCGGGATGCGGCGGAACTTGTCGCGGGCGCGCGTCAGGCTCTCGACGATGCCTTCCATCTGGCAGTCGTTGTCGCTGCAGCCCTGCTCGATGGTGGAGCAGAGATCGGCGATCGATTCCTGGTAGACCTTGTCGGCCATGCCGGGCGTGGTCTCGTAGGGACGCGTGCGGTGGAGCGCCTTGCGGAGCGTATCGGCGGCGACCAGGGCGCGCCATCCGGCGCGCATGAAGGGCGTGGAAATTTCGCCCAGGTCGGAGTAGCTGTTCTGGCTGCTGGGCGACAGGACCTGCACTTCGGGCTGGCCCATGTCGCGCAGGATCTTATTGAGGAACGGCGCGTACTGGCCGAAGCGGCAGGGGCCTTCGGCGGTGGGCATGAAGAACATCGTCTTCTTGGGCTCGAAGCCGGGCATCTGCATGACGCGCACGAAGTCGCCGACGGTGACCTTGGCCGGGTAGCACTCGTCGCCGTTGGTGTGCTTGGCGCCGAGTTCGTTGGTCAGTTCGTTGGACGGCGGCGTGGGCGTGGCGTTGACGCCAAGCCAGCGGAAGACGGCCGCAAAGGCGTCGGCACTGCCTTCGGCCATCGTCGGAATATAGACGGTCTTGCCCGCCAGAGGATGCTCGGGGCCGATCTTGCGGTTTACATGCTTACAGCCGTGGGGCATCGCAAAAATCCTTTGGAGTCGAGATAAGCTTCGCAGCGGGTGATAAAGCCGGCGTCGTTCGAGTGCCCGTCGAACTGGAGCACGAGCGAAGGCTTGCCGGCCGCGTCGTCCACAAACGACTTGATGTAGCTGTCAGGACCGCACTTGAAATTGGAAATGAAGATGAGGTGCAGGTTCGGCGAGCGCTTGGTGACGGCGGCGGCGGCCAGGATACGGCGGCCGGAGTTCCAGTACATGTTCGGGTTAATCGGCGCGATGTCTTCGTCGTCGAGCGGCAGGAAGTCCATCGGCAGAACATTGACGCCGTAGATGGTGCGCAGCTTGCGCGGGATATCGCAGTTGACGTTGCGGTCGTAGAGGTTGTAAGCGCGGCCGACGAGCACGATGGCGGGCTCGCCCGAACGTTCGAGCGCTTCGACCGCGCGGACTCCGGCTTCGTGGACGGCCGCGCCGAAAGCCGACTGCGCGGCGTAGGCGGCATCGACCGCCTTGTCGCTGGCGCGGCGGGTAATCTTGTACTTCGCCATGTACTCGGCCAACTGCTTGGCGACGAGGTCGCGGCCGTTGCGGAAGTAAACGGTCGGGCACAGGATGCGATCCGCGTGCTCTTCCAACTGCGGCACGGCGCGGATGACAAAGGGCAGCGTCTGGTTCCACGGGCAGAGGTGCGACTCGTTGGTGGTGTGCGCGAGGGCGTCAGGCGTCTCGTAGTTGACGGCGTTGGGGACGAGGACGAAATCCACCTGCTCCTTGAGCAGCCAGGAGACGTGGCCGTGGGCCACCTTCACCGGGAAGCAGGGCTGCGCGATGGCAAGGTCGTCGCCGGTGGCGGCAATCTGGCCGTCGGTGGGCGGCGAAACTACGATATCGAATCCGAGGTGCTGGAAGTAGACGCACCAGAAGGGGAAGCGGTCGTAGTAGAACATGCTGCGCGGCACGCCGATCTTGAGGCCCTTACCGCGTGGGGGCAGCAGAACCTTCTCAAGCTCCTTATCGCGGAACTCCATCAGGTCTTCGATCACGGGCTGGCGCTCGGTGCGCGCGCGCTTGCGGAACTTGTCGGAGCACTTGTCGCCCCAGTAGCTCTTCTCGCCCTCGATGCGGAATTCCTTCATGTCGCAGTAGTTCGAGCAGGCGCGGCAGACGAATTCGCGGCTGGTGAACTCGACCTTGCTCAGGTCATAGCCGCGGAACTTGGAGGCCTTGCCGGTGGCGGTCATGAGTTCGCGGGCGAGCAGGGCCATGCCGATGGCGCCGATCACGCCGTTGTGCGGCGGAACGATAATGCGCTTGTCGAGAATCTGCGAGAAGGCGGCGGCGACGGCGTCGTTGTAGGCGGTGCCGCCCTGGAAGAAGATGACGTCGCCGATCTTGCGGCCGCGCACGACGCGGTTGAGGTAGTTGAGGGCGACGGAGTAAGCCAGGCCGGCGCACAGATCGCCGACAGCGGCGCCCTTGAGCATCAGGGCGGTGACGTCGCGCTCCATGAAGACCGTGCAGCGCTCGCCGAGGCGGGCAGGCTGCGTGGAGTTCAAGGCCAGGCTGGCGAATTCGTCCTTGATGCTGACGCCGAGCTTTTCGGCCTGTTCTTCGAGGAACGATCCGGTTCCGGCGGCGCAGGCTTCGTTCATGGTGAAGTCGACGACGATGCCGTTGTGGAGGCGGATGAACTTGGAGTCCTGCCCGCCGATTTCGAAGATGGTGTCGACGGACTCCATGCCCAGTTCCTCGCAAACGTGGGTGGAGCCGGTCTTGTGGGCGGTGATCTCGTCGTTGACGGTATCGGCGCCGATCAGCTCGCCGATGAGTTCGCGGCCGGAGCCGGTGGTGCCAACGCCGCAGATTTCGAGGCGATCGCCGATGTTGTCTTCGATTTCCTTGAGGCCGGCGGTGACGACTTCGATGGGGCGTCCCTGCGTGCGCAGGTAGATTTCGTAGAGCAGCTTGCCATCTTCATTGAGGATGACGAGGTTGGTCGAAACCGAACCGATATCGACGCCGAGATAGGCTTTGACGCGGGTGCCGGGCTCGGGCAGCGGCGGGTCCATGGCGCGGTCGCGCAGCAGCATGACCTTGTCCATCAACAGCGGGTCGCTGCCGGCGAAAGGCCCCTTGGCCGTGGCGTGCTGCTGGAGTTGGTGAATGCGCTTGAAGCTGCGCTTGCGCGGCTCTTCGGTCTCAAACAGCGCGGCGCCGACGGCCCCGAGCCAGGAGTACATCTCGGGAATGATGAACTGCTGCTCGTCGAGCTTAAAGGCTTCGCGCATGGCGTTGACCACGCCCTGGTTCATGGCGACGGCGCCGATGAAGGCGACCGGCGTCGCCACTTCCCTGCCCTTGACGATCGAGGACTTGAAGTTGCGGGCGACGGCGTCACAGAGGCCGCGCAGAATCTGGTCGGTGGAGTAGCCCTTTTGCTGGGCGTGGATCATGTCCGACTTGGCGAAGACGGAACAGCGTCCGGCAACGCGGGCGGCGCAGGTGGCCTGGCCGGCGGCCGCACCGACGTCTTCGATCTGGTAGAGCAGGCGCGTCGCCTGCTGATCGATGAACGATCCGGTGCCGGCGGCGCAGTCGCCGCTGGTGGAGTAGTCCACGATGCCGAGATACTTGGAGCGGGCGCTGGCTTCCAGGCGGATGTACTTCGAGGTCTCGCCGCCCATCTCGAAGACGGTGCGGACCGCGGGGTAGAACATCCGAACGCCCTTGGCGACGGCGCGGAACTCGTTTTCAAAATAAATGCCCAGAATCTTGGCGATGAGTTGGCTGCCCGACCCGGTGACACGTATGCCCTCGACGCGCTGCTCGGGGATGACTTCATAAACTTCGCGGAGCAGGTCGAAGGTGGACTGGATGGGGCTGCCCTGAATGCGGCGATATCGCGACATGACCAGGGGCCGGCCAGCGAACGGGCTGTCAGCGGGGATGTTCCCGGCGAAAAAGGCGTCCGACTTGGCCACCAGCGCGTCAAACAGGGGGGCATCCGCCTCGGCCCCGACTGCCGCCAACTTCAGGCTGACCGCGCCTATGTCCAATCCGATATTGATACTCATCGATCACTCACCTCGGGTTAAAAGGGCAAAACACCAGGGGTGCTCACAGCAGCCCTGGCGCAACAAGACGCGGGTAAATAGCAGCTTACCAAAGGCGACGGGCGGCTGAAAGTAAACGCAGCCGTTGCGCGTCCTGAGGGGCTGAACGGCAGGAGGGCGGGGGTGAATGGGAGGGGCGTTTGGGAGGCGTATCGGAAACAGACGGCGGGAGTTAGGGGGTTTGCCTGAGGGCGGAAGAGGGCTGATTTCGCCTACTGGCCAGCTGGCGGATCAGCTGGCGGGACGTATTCGGCAACGTTGGCGGGGGCTTCTTGCAGCAGCGGCTCGGGCACGGCGAGCGGCTCGGGCGCTGCCATGTCCACGGGGACGGCCGCGAGCTGGATGCGCTGGAACCAGACGACTTCGCTGGCGCGCTGCCAGAGGCGGACGACGATCCAGAGCAGCGCAAGCAGCTGGCCGAGGATGAAGGAAAACAACGTCATCTCGGGCGCGACGCCCTTGAGCCAGCACCAGAAGATGATGACGCTGCCGACCCAGCCGATCAGGTTGATGCGGAAGTACATCCAGAAGAGCGTGCCGAGGTGGGCGCGGGTGAGGCCGATGGCCGCGCGCAGCGTGCGGGTGACGCGGTGGCGGTCCTCGACGATCAGCTTCACCTGGGCCACGTCGAAGCATAGGCGTACGACTATCATCACGAGCCATACGACGAGGTAAACTGCGAAGCGCAGGTAGAACTCAAGCGCGGCGTGGGCCGAGTTGGCGGCGATGCGCGAGGCAATGCCGCTGAGCAGGGCATAGAGGATGCCGACGGGAATAAAGGAGACGAGGGTCCAGAGCAGCAGGCGGACCAAGCGCCAGAAGAATGCGCCCGCAGCCTGAAAGAACTCACCGGGCACCAGGTGGCGCTGGCGGGCGAAGCTCTGGAGGATGCCGCCCAGCGCAAAAAGCATAAAGAGAAAGAACAGGACCGAGGCAACAAGCGAGCCATGGAGGGCTCCGGTGGACAGGGCTTCCGGGAGCGAGAGCAGCTCGACCAGCACGCCCATATCCATGCCCTTGGTGAGGCGGGAGGCGGCGAGGCTGTGGTTGAGCAGGCCGCTCAGGCGCAGCGCCAGCGCGAAGGCGGAGAACAACCCAAGGACCAGATTGACGACGTAAACCCACCAGAGCACCTTGTGGCTCTGGCGCACGCGCGTCCAGCCGGCGGCCAGCAATCCGGGTTTGGTCTTCGTATCCGTCATTCGTTTACCGTTTCACGTTAAACCCAGGTATGCGCCCTGAGTTCATTGGTTATCGCAGCGCTTCCCGGGCGCAAACCTGGGCCACCTGATTTTCCTGTTACAGCAGCCAACTGAAAATCTGCGAAAGCAACTGGGTAATCACCAGCCAGAAATTGGCCAGTTTGCGCGTGGCCGCGCCGTTGGAGGCGACGGTGCGGCTGTTGTTAAAGAGATTGCGGTCGAGTATGACCTGCTGGTTAGGGTCGATTTCGGCCGAGGCCACCTTGGTCGGCAGCTGATAGGTGAAACGCACCCAGCGGTCGCGTCCGTCCCAGTGTTCGCGGGCAACTTCGCCGTTTTCAAACTTAACGAGGATGTCGACGGGGAACACGAAATCCCCTTTGCGCCGCACGACGACAGTCGAGTTGTAGTAGACGGGTCCGGCCTGCTCCTGGCGCGAGGAGGCTTCCTTGCGCGCCCAGTCGGGCCGGTCGGAGCGGATGCTGGCGATTTCGTAGTCGAGCAGGCTGGTGCCGTAGAAGGCCTGCTGGAAGAACCAGCCGAGGTCGCGGTGCGATACCTCTTCGACGGTCTTGAAGAAGTCCTGCGGCGTGGGATGGGTGAAGCGATGGCGCTGGAAGTAGGTGCGCAGCGCCTGGCGCAGGGTGTCTTCGCCGATGATGTTCTCAAGGGTCAGCAGCGCCGAAGCCGTCTTGCCGTAGGTGATGCCGCCGTAGGCGCCGCCGCTGTAAAAGAGCCAGCCGGCGCGGGTGATGGGGTCGGTATCGGGCAGCGTCAGATAGGAACGCCGCTGGCTGGCGGCGTCGCCAAGGGTAAGGCCGTGGAAATTGAACATCGAGGTATCGCGACCATAGATGGAGTCCATGATCTTGACCTCGGTGTAGGTGTTAATGCCTTCGTCGAGCCAGGCGTCTTCAAATTCATTGTTGGCCACCATGCCGTACCAGTACTGGTGGCCGAACTCGTGCTCGACGGTGAGCTCGGGGATGCGCATGCCGAGCGGCATCCACCAGGTGGTGCCGCCGGTGATGAACATGGGATATTCCATGCCCCCGGCGCGCATCGCCCCGTGAGGCGGGTCGATGACGGTGATCTGCGGATACGGGTAGGCGCCGTACCACTCGTCAAAGCGCAGCATAGTCTGGCGCAGCGCGTACATATAGCGCTCGGCCGAAGCGTAATGGCTGGGCGTGATGAGCAGGCGGAGTTTCACCGGTCCGGCGCTGCCTTTGAACTCGCCGGTGACTTCGCGGAACTCCGGCGAAATGGCAAAGGCGAAGTCGTGGACGGCATCGGCATGAAAGGCCACCGTGCGCGTGCCGTCGCCATGGCTGGTGGTAGAGGTCTGCAGGCCTGTCGCGCCGATGACATAGTTTTCCGGCAGGCGCAGCTTGACGTCGTAGGTACCGAAGTCGGCAAAGAACTCGGTTGAGGCGTGGAACTGATGGCAATTCCAGGCATTCTTCCAAAAGACTCCCACCTTGGGGAACCACTGTCCGCCCAGCAGGAAGTCGCGCTTATAGCCGGTACGGGCGAAGACCTCGGGGAAGGTATCGCGGAACTTGATGCGGAATTCAACTTCCTGCCCGGGCAGCACGGGACGGGGCAGGCGGACTTCGGCGACCGTATGGTCGAGCGCGTTGTCGTCGTCAGGGTGGATGAACTGAATAGCCGAAGTCAGATCGCCCATGCCGGTGACGGTGAGCGAGTCGATGGTGATGGAGCCGGTGTACTTGTCCTCCCACTCAAGAGAAGGGTTGTAGCGCCGCTCCTCGTTCATGAACGACGAAGTGGGCTGGAAGCCGTTCAGGTAAAGATGGAACGGAAAGCGGTCGAGCGGCTGGCCGGTGAGATTGCGATAGCGCAGCACTTCGGTGGCTTCCAGCGTGTGGCGCGCAGGGTCGAGCCGGGCGTCGATCGAGTAGGAAACCGGTAACGAGGCGGCAGGCGGCAGTTGCGCCGACGCAGCGACGGCAGCAAGGGCCAGCAAACACAACACGAGTACAGAGGTTCGCCTCATGCCACACCACACCCCAATGTCCCAAGAGGTTAAGGCGGTTCGGCGGCAGAGTCAAGGGGCGTTGCAGCCAAACCACCAAAAAAACGGGTCTCTTTGACATCGGCAGCGCGGGGGCGATGGACCGGTATCGCGGAAAATGACGGGCTAGGTCGTCCAATTCGCTGAAACCGGCGGCGGGAGGAGCCGCTGCACTGGCGGCAACCGCCACGGTGCCGACCAGACTTGCCGCGCTCAATCACTAGACCGCTTTTTGCGGTTCTGTTTCAGCACGAGCGGCGCGCCCGGGACGGTGCGACGTTCGCTTTTGGGGCGCTACCGGGTGGGCCGCCAAAAAACCGGGTGAATCTTTACTCATAACCAGATAGACTCACTCCAAACGTCCTTTAACTCCAGCGAAGAGGTGAAAACGATGGCAGAGCAGAAGCTGAAGCGGATGAACATCAACGTCGATTCCCGCCTCCACGACGCTTTCAAGGCAGCCACGGCCGCGCAGGGCGAGAACATGACCGACATATTGCTGAAGTTCATTCAGGATTACGTGACCAAGCACGGAGTGGTGGCAAAAAAGGGCCGGCGTTAGCCAGGGACAAAGGTCGGCAGAACAACGGAGCAGGAATCGACGGGCGTTTGGCCGCACCAAACGCCCGTTTTATTTTTTCTAGAACTGTTCCCTCATTGCTGAATCGCTCCCAGGGGGTCCTGCTGAGCGCAGCGAAGCACCTGCTGTACCGCCATAACCTGATCCTCCGCGCGCGCAAAAAGCAGATCCTTCGCCGCGCTCAGGATGCCCCCGTCTTTAGCGGCATAAACCTTCTCGGGAACCGCCCTAGCCCGCCATGGGCGCAGCCAGAACACGGCGAATCCGGGCCGCGAGGTCTCGCAGGCTGAACGGCTTCTGGATGAAATCAACCCCGGGCTCGATCACCCGCTGCTGCAACAGCACGTCGTCGGCATAGCCGGACATGAACAGGACGCGGGCATCGGCCCGGCGCTCCCTTATCTTCCTTACCAGTTCGGCGCCGGTCATGCCGGGCATGATGATGTCGGTCAGGATCAGGTCGATGCGGGCTGGCTCCGCCTCCCAGATGGACAGGGCTGCTTCCGCGTCAGACGCTCCCAGCGCGTTGTAGCCGTATTCCTTAAGGACGGTGAGCAACAGGCGGAGCACATCCTCCTGATCTTCCACCACGAGTAATGTCTCGCCGCCGGCGGCGGATTCACCCGCCACTGCCACCGTCGCTTCTTCGGCGACGCCGGGAGCCAGCGGCAGGAAAATGTTGAAGGTCGTGCCCTTGCCAAGGGCGCTATCGACCTCGATGCTGCCTCCACTTTGAGCAACGATGCCCTGCACGGTGGATAAGCCGAGGCCCGTACCCTTGCCAATCTCCTTGGTGGTGAAGAACGGCTCGAAGATGTGCTGCAGCGTGCCGGCTGCGATCCCGGTTCCGGTGTCGGTGACGGAGAGCAGGACGGAGCGGGCAGCTGGCGATCCCGGCGCGGCGGCGCGGTCGGACAGCCGGGTCTTGAGCAGCAGGCGTCCGCCGCCGGGCATGGCATCGCGCGCGTTGACGGCCAGATTGAAGATCACGTGCTCCAACTGCTGCGGATCGGCATGCACCCAGCAGGGCTCGCGATCAAGGTCGGCGCGGATGAGTACATCTTCACCCACCATGCGCTGCAGCATCTTACGCAATGGGTCCACGAGCCGATTCAGGTCCATCGTCTGCGGCTTGAGTACCTGCCGGCGGCTGAAGGCGAGCAACTGCTCGGTCAGACGCGCGGCGCGCTCGCCGGCGCCGAGGATCTCCTGCAACTCCTGGCGCACCGGGTTGTCGGAGGCCAGCTGCGCCATAGCCAGCTCGCACTGGCCGTTGATGACGGTGAGCAGGTTGTTGAAGTCGTGAGCCACGCCACCGGCGAGGCGGCCAACCGACTCCATCTTCTGCGCCTGCGACAGCTGGGCCGCGAGTTTGGTGCGCTCATCCTCCAACTGCTTGCGGACCGTGATGTCGCGGGTGACGCCGACGATGCCGACGGGCTGGCCCTGGTCCGACCACATAAAGGTGGCCGTCACCTCGGCCGCAAAGGTCGACCCGGCCTTGTTCCGATACTCGCACTCAAAGGACGCGACCCGATTGCGGTCGTAACCCGGAACGGCTACCCGGCGAAGCTCTTCCACCAGGAGCCGCGAACCCGTTTCAAATCCGTCGGGGAGCATGAGGCCTTTGCGGCCCATCTGCATCGCTTCCTCCGCCGACCATCCGGTCATGCGCTCCACGGCGGGGCTCAGGTAAGTGAACCGGTCCGCCAAGTCCATCACCCAGATCACGTCGGGGACACAGGCGGTAATGCCGACCAGTTGCTGCGTCGTCTGGCGCAGGGAGCGCTCGGCCGCATTGCGCGCGGTGACATCCCGGGTGACGCCGATGATGCCTACGGGCCTGCCGTCGTCCGCCCACAGCGGGGTCGCACTGAATTCGGCGGTAAAGGTAGTGCCGTCCTTGCGCCGGTGCTCGGCTTCGAAGGTCACCACGCGTTTGCGGTCATAGCCGGGACGAATGGCCAGCTGCAACTCTTCCTGCACGAGACGGGCACTTTCGGCGAGCCCCTCGGGAAGCAGCAGATCGTCCCGCGTCATGCTCGCCATCTCTTCGGCGGTCCAGCCACACATGCGCTCGGCGGCGGGACTCGCGTAGGTGAACTTGCCCGAGAAATCCATCGTCCAGATCACGTCAGGCACGCAAGCGGTGATCCCGACAAGGTGCTGCGTGGTCTTGCGCAAAGACTCTTCGGCCCGCTTGCGCTCGCTGATATCGCGGGCGACCCAGAGGACGAACCGCTCGTCACCAACGCTGACCAGACTGACGTTGACATCCACGGGAATGCGGCGTCCATCCTTCGTGATGTGAATCGATTCGTGATGGAAGACGCCCTGAGCAACAACGGCGGCCCATGCCTCGCGGCTTTTCTCGTGGGCCTCGGGAGCCAGGAAATCGCCGGGCATCAACGCCATGAACTCTTCGCGGGTGTATCCCAGCCGCTCCAGGGTGCAACGGTTGACCGCTACCAGCGCGCCTGGAGAGTCGTCTGGCTGCAGGCGGCGCAGCGTAATCCCATCTCTTGCGCCCTCGACCAGGGCACGGTAGAGCGCATCGCTTTCGGCCAGCGCCGCTTCGGCGCGCTTGCGGGCCGTGATATCGAAAAAGGCGCCGAGCAGGCGGGTGGGCCGACCCTGAGCATCCCTCTCCACCAGACGGCCGCGGCTCCGTATCCAGCGCCAGCCGCCGGACTTCTCGCGCACGCGAAACTCGACGGTAATGGCCTCCTCGCCGGCAAGGTGCGCATTCTGCGCCGCTTCGACCTGCGGCAGGTCCTCCGGATGAACACTGGCGCGAAACGCTTCGTAGCCCTCTTTGTATTCTCCCGGCGCATAACCGAGCGCAGTCAGGTATCGCGGAGAGACGTATCCCTTGCGGGCGGGAATGTGCCACTCCCACACGCCTTCGCTGATCGTATCCAGGATGGAGCGCAGGCGGGATTCGCTGCTGCGCAACTCCTGCTCGGCCGTGACCTGGGCGGTGACGTTTCTGGCGGCTACCACCACGGCCCGCACATCAGGATTGGCGATCATGTTGCGAAACGCCATGTTGATCCAGACGTAGGAGTCGTCCTTGCGACGCAACCGGCAGGTGATCTCATGCGGTTTGTCGGGATGCTCGAGAACCGCGGCCCAAACCTGCCAGAAGTTCGGCAGGTCGTCGGGATGCACGAGTTCGGCGGCGGGGCGTCCGATGCGCTCATCAGCGACGTATCCGCTGAGCTGCGTATCGCTGCGCCAGGTGAGGACCGCCTTCTCGTTCCAGAAAAGGATGGTGTCGTGGCTGTTTTCAGCAACGGCGCGGAAACGGGCCTCGCTCTCGCGCAGGGCGCGCTCGGTCAGACGGCTTTCGGTAACATCGCGCACGACCACGAAGGAACGCAACGGATGCTTGCTGAAGACGGCGGATTTGACCTCGGCGATGATCTTCGTTCCGTCCTTGCGGACGTAGGTCAGCTCGCCGGAAGCGGTGCCGGTGCGCGCGCGCTCGGCAAGAAAAGCCTCGTGGCGCTTGTCTTCCGGATCGCACAGGCCGACGCGGCCCGCCTCGCAGATTTCCTCCTCGGACATGCCGAACAGTGCGCAGGCAACGGCATTGGCGGCCGTGATGGTGCCGTCGGGAACGGCAAGAAAGATCGCATCCAGCGAGTTGTGAAAGAGGGCATCAAACCGGTCTTCACTCTGGCGGAGTTGCGCGTCCACCTGCTTCTGGGGGGTGATGTCCTCGGAGAAGATTACAATTCCGCCGATCTCGCCGTTGGCCTCCCTCCAGGGATGCAATTCCCAGCGCACCCACTGCTCCGTGCCGTCCAGATGCGGGAACAACTCCCCTTCGGAGCGCAGGGTCTCACCGGCAAGGCAGCGCCGATGAGCCAGTTTCCATGCCTCCGGGATGCCGGGGAATACGTCGTAATGCGATACCCCGCGCAAATCGCGAAGCCCCAGCTTGTGATTGGAACGCCAGCGCCGGCTGGCGACCAGGTAGCGCATCTCCCGGTCAAACATGGCAAAGGCGGCGGGGGCGCGATGAAGGAACAACTGCAGGATATGCTGCTCGGCATGAGCGGAGGGGATCAGGGGTTCTTCAGCGGGATCGAGGTCGCGCGAACTCATGATCTCTCCTTTTGCTGAGCACAGGACAGCGCGGCAATCGGCGGGCGACCATGGCGCGGGCCAAAGCCACATAATCCCATCGACAGGAAGTCTACCGTGACTTGCGCAGGAGGGGGAGCAATAAAAACCGTTGCGAGGCAGTTGCGAATCACCCGCTCCCGTCTTGCAACGCCACGCTGACGGCGACGCGCGCGGGAGCATTCACCGATAAGGAAAACGGACGCGGGACCCGCGAACCGGAAGGCGCGCCCGGGCCCCGGCACCCTCATAGTTTTCTGTAAACAAGACACGTGTCTCGTATTACACTCAAACTGGAAACACTTGAGAACCAGTCGGGGGATTGGGATGAAGCTTCTTCGCAGGTTGACGGGAGTGCGGGTGTGGCTGCAGCGCGGCCTGGCATTGGTGGCGGCCGTGGCGATGATGGCGGGGCTGTTCGCCACGCCGGCCGTGGCGCAGAACCGCGATGTGCTGGTGTTTGCCGCGGCCAGTCTCAAGGACGCGCTGGACGACATTACGGCGCAGTATCAGGGGGAGACGGGCAAGCGCGTCGTCGTGTCGCTGGCTGCGAGTTCGACGTTGGCGAAGCAGATCGAAAACGGCGCTCCGGCCGACCTCTTCATTTCCGCCGACCTTGACTGGATGGATTACCTCGTCCAGCGGAAGCACATCAAGGCGGCCACGCGGAAGAACCTGGTCGGCAACGAACTGGTGCTGATTGCTCCCAAAGACTCCTCCGTGCAGGTGAAGATCCAGCCGAACTTCCCGCTGGCTTCGCTGCTGGCGGGCGGGCGGCTGGCGATGGGCGAAACCTCTTCGGCGCCCGCCGGAAAGTACGGCAAGACGGCGCTGGAGAAGTTGGGCGTGTGGGCCTCGGTCGCCAAACAGATTGCGCAGGCGGAGAGCGTGCGGGCAGCGATGGCGCTGGTGGCGCGCAAAGAGGCGCCCCTGGGCATCGTTTACAGAACCGATGCGATAGCCGAACCGAGGGTCAAGGTGGCGGGCGTGTTTCCGGAGAATACGCATCCGCCGATCATTTATCCAGTCGCCGTGACTGCAAATTCAACGAGCGCCGAGGCCGTCGCGTTTCTGGCCTATCTCGGATCGGCGAAGGCGAAGCCGCTGTTTGAGAAGCAGGGATTCGTGGTTTTGAAGTAGCGCGGGTGCGCTTCCGCGGACGGCAGCGCGCAACCCGGACATGGACATCTACCGATCAACCCGGGGGCATGGCCAGCGCACAAATTTGGTGCTGCGGCCGGGACTCCGTTCGTTTATAGATAGTGACGTGAACCCATCCCACAAGCCAGGTGACGGAAGATGAACTGGCAACAACTATTCCAGTTCTCGCCCGCCGAAGTGGTCGCGATCCGCCTGAGCCTGAAGGTGGCGCTCTGGGCCGTGGGGGCAAGCCTGCCGGTGGGCGTGGTGCTGGCGCTGGTGCTGGCGCGCAAGCGCTTCTGGGGACACGAACTGCTGCACGTTTGCGTGCACCTGCCGCTGATTCTGCCGCCGGTGGTGACCGGCTACTTCCTGCTGCTGCTCTTTGGCCGCAATGGTGCGCTGGGCCGCCTGCTGTGGGAGACGTTCGGCTTCACCTTCTCGTTCCGCTGGACCGGCGCGGCGCTGGCTGCGGCGGTGGTCTCGTTTCCGCTCATGGTGCGCGCCATACGGCTGTCGATTGAGGCGGTGGACCGCAAGCTGGAAGATGCGGCCGGCACGCTGGGCGCCAACGGCGTGTGGGTGTTTCTGACGGTGACGCTGCCGCTGATCTTCCCCGGCATCGTGGCGGGCGCGATCCTGGCTTTTGCCCGCAGCCTGGGAGAGTTTGGCGCGACCATCACGTTCGTCTCCAACATTCCCGGCGAGACGCAGACGCTGCCGACGGCGATCTACACCTTTACGCAGGTGCCCGGCGGCGACACCGGAGCCTTGCGGCTTACGCTCGTCTCGGTTTTCATCTCCGCCGTGGCGCTGTTCCTTTCCGAATTCGTCGCCCGCCGGGTGGCGAAGAAGGTGGCGGGCGCATGAGCCTCGAAGTCAATGTGCACCACCAGTTCGGGACGTTCACCCTGGATGCTTCGTTTGCCAGCGACGGCAATCTGACGGCGCTGTTTGGCCACTCGGGATCGGGCAAGAGTTCGCTGATCAACATCATTGGCGGACTGCTGCGCCCCGACCACGGCAGGGTGGTGATCAACGGAAGGGTGCTCGTCGATACCGACGCTGGAGTTTTTGTTCCCAAGCATCGGCGGCGCATCGGCTACATCTTCCAGGAGCCGCGGCTGTTTCCGCACCTCACGGTGCGCCAGAACCTGCTGTACGGCCGCTGGTTCACACCGGCCGCCGAGCGCCGCGAGGACTTCGCGCACATCGTCGAACTGCTGGGGATCGGCGGGCTGCTGGATCGCGGTCCGGCGCTGCTGTCGGGCGGCGAGAAGCAGCGGGTAGCCATTGGGCGGGCGCTGCTGTCGAGTCCGCAACTGCTGCTGATGGACGAGCCGCTGGCTTCGCTCGATGAGGCGCGCAAGGCCGAGATCCTGCCCTTCATCGAACGGCTGCGGGACGAGAACCGCGTGCCGATTGTTTACGTAAGCCACTCGGTGCCCGAAGTGGTGCGCCTGGCTACCTCGATGGTGGTGCTTTCCAACGGCAGCGTGGTCGCCCATGGAACGACGACCGAGGTGATGGGGCGGGTGGACCTGTTCCCGGCAAGCGGACGCTACGAGGCCGGGGCGGTGCTGGAGATGCAGGTGGCGGCGCACGACGAGGAGTACGAGTTGACGACGCTGCGCTCGCCGGCCGGCGATCTGCGCGTGCCGAGCTTTGCGGCGGCCATCGGGTCACTGGTGCGGGTGCGCATCCGGGCGCGCGACATCACGCTTGCCCTCAGCGCTCCGGAAGGGTTGAGCGCGCTGAACGTCTTTGCCGGACGCATCGTGGAGATCGGCGCGCCCTATGGGGCGATGGCGAACGTGCGGCTCGATCTGAACGGTGAAACGCTGGTGGCGCGGGTCACGCGGCTGAGCCTGCATCGGCTGGAGCTGACCGCGGGTCGCCCGGTGTTTGCCATCATCAAGACCGTGGCCATCGACCGCAGCAGCCTGGTCAGTCACTAACCAGCCATAGCAGCGCATTCCGCATTAGGCCTCCGCCCCCAGAACGGCGCCGACCTTGGCGGCCAGCTCGCGCGGGCCGAACGGCTTCTGGATGAAGGCGACTTTACTCTGCGATACGCCGTGGCGCACCATCACATCGTCGGTGTAGCCGGACATCAGCAGAACCTTCGTCTGCGGACGAATCTGCTTCAGCTGGTCGAGCAGCGTGGAACCACTCATTCCGGGCATGATGGCATCGGTCAGCACCAGGTTGATCTCGCCGGTTTCGCGCTCGCAGAGGGCCAGCGCCTCATCGCCGCTCTGCGCCTGCAACACGGTATATCCGTAGGTTTCCAGCACGTCGACCACGATTTCGAGCACGTCCAACTGGTCTTCGACCACCAGCACGGTTCCCTTGCCCACCATGCGCGGAGCGCTGGCGACGGGCGCCGCCTCCGCCACCGAAGCCGCCGCCATGGGCAGGTAAATATGGAAAGCAGTTCCCTTGCCCAACTCGCTTTCCACCTCGATGGAGCCACTGCTCTGGGCGATGATTCCCTGCACGGTCGCCAGCCCCAGCCCGGTTCCTTTTCCCGTTTCCTTGGTGGTGAAGAAAGGCTCAAAGATGTTCTGCACAGTCTCGCGGGACATGCCGGTACCGGCATCCCGCACAGTCAGGAGGATTTGGCGGCTGACGCCGGCTTCAGCGCCGGACTGGTCTGCGTTGCCTTGACGGTCAACCAGCGAGGTCTCAATCAGCAGGCGGCCTCCGGTGGGCATGGCGTCGCGCGCGTTGACCGAGAGGTTCATGATGACCTGCTCGAACTGGTGGGTGTCGGCATGGACAAAGCACGGCTGCGGCGAGAGCTCCAATCTCACCTCTACGTCCTCGCCCACGATCCGCCCCAGCATCCGTTCCATTTCCAGGATGAGTTGGTTCAGATCGAAGGAGACGGACTTGAGGATCTGCTTCCGGCTGAAGGCGAGCAGTTGCGAGGTCAGGCCCGCGGCACGCTTGCCGGCCTTGACGATTTCGTCCAGTTCGCTGCGCATGGGATCGTGCAGGTTCAGGCGGTCATACACCAGCTCGGCACGGCCGTTGATCACCGTCAGCAGATTGTTGAAGTCGTGGGCCACGCCACCGGCGAGGCGGCCAACCGCCTCCATCTTCTGCGCCTGCGACAGCTGGTCCGCGAGTTTGCTGCGCTCTGCTTCCAACTGCTTGCGAGCCGTGACGTCGCGGGTGACGCCGATGAGGCCCGCGGGCTTGCCGTCATCGCTCCAAAGCAGGGTCGCCGTGAATTCGGCGGTAAAAGTGGAGCCGTCCTTGCGCCGATGCTCGGAGTCGAAAGCAATCACGCGGGTGCGGTCATAGCCGGGACTCATGGCCAGGCTCAACTCGTCGTGCACGAGACGGGTAGTTTCGGCCATCCCCTCGGGAAGCAGCATCTCTTCCCGGTTGATGCTCTTCATCTCTTCGGTGGTCCAGCCGCACATGCGCTCGACGGCTGGGCTTGCAAAGGTAAACTTGCCGGTCAAATCCGTTGCCCAGATCACCTCAGGCACGCAAGCGGTGATGGCGACGAGCTGCTCGGTGGTCGCGCGCAGCGACTCTTCGGCCCGCTTGCGCTCCGTGATGTCGCGGGTGGCGCCGATGAGTCCTTCCGGTTTGCCGTCGCCGGACCAGAGTATGCTCGCCCGCACCTCGGCCCAGAAGGTCTCTCCGTTCTTACGCCGCAGCAGAACCTCCTCGGTGAGAATCCGGCTCCGGTCATAGTCCGGCGAAGCGGCTTTCGCGAGTTCTTCCGCAATGAGCCGCGGAACCCAATCCTGGTGCTCGTCGGAGGTGAGGTCCCTCAGGTGCAGATTGTGTCCCTCTTCGGCCGTCCAGCCGTGGGTATGGACCAGGTTCGGGCTCACATACGTAAGGCGCCCGTCGAAGTCCATGGTCCAGAGGGTCTCCGGCACACAGGCGGTGATGGTGGAGAAGCGCTGCAGACTGGCGCGCAGATCGTCGTCGGCCTTCCTGCGCTCGGTAAGGTCGCGGGCGATGGCCAGATCGAGCCGCTTGCCACCGACCTCGAAGCGGGTGGTGCTGACCTCGATCGGAATCTGCCTGCCATCCTTGGTCAGAAAATCAACTTCGAAAGTGGCGTGGCCCTCTTGCCGTATCTTCTCCCAGCCGCTGCGGACGCCGGCGTTGGCAGACGGGGCCATGATGTCAGCCGGGGTCATCTGGCGCAGTTCCTCGACGGTGTAGCCAATGAGTTCGACGGCCACCCGGTTGGCAGTGATGTACCTGCCCGGGTTTCCGTCCGGCGTCACCTCGCGCAGCAGAACGGCATCGTTGGCGCTGTTAAACAGCGTGCGGTGAAGCGTTTCGCTGGCGACCAGCGCCTCTTCCGCGAGCTTTTGCTCGGTGATATCGCGCGCGTTCACCACCACGGCGCCAACGTCGGGATTGGCCAGCAGGTTCTGCAGTTGCATGTCCGACCATCGGTAACTGCCGTCCTTTTGCACGACCCGATGTTGCAAATGGACCTTTTCGCCCGGATGTTGTCGCATCTCGGCCCAAGCATCCCGGAAGCACGCAACGTCATCCGGATGGATGCGATCGAGCACCGCGATGCCGATGCTCTCGTCCCGCGTGTATCCGACATGGAAATCGGCGCTTCTCCAGGTTATCCTCCCCTCCGCATCCCAAAGCATGATGCAGTCATGGCTGGTCTCGGCGACGGCGCGGAATTTAGCCTCACTGGTACGCAGCGCATCATCGGCGGCTTTGTGGTCGGTGATGTCGCGGGCGTTGACCACCACGGCCCGGACATCCGGGTTGGCCAGCTGATTCTGGAACCTCACATCCACCCACCGGTAGACGCCGTCCTTGCGCCGGAGCTGGTACTGCATGCTCCGCGTCTGGCCGGGAGCCTTCAGGATTTCCATCCATAGATCCCGCAAACCGGAGACATGGTCCGGGTGCGCGAGATCAAAGATCGAATGCCCGAGCCGCTCCGCCGCCGGGAATCCGGTCAGGTAGGCGGCACTGCGCCAGAGCAACGTGCCGTCGGCATCCCAGAGCATGATGGAATCATGGCTGGTCTCGACGACCGCCCGGAACCGGGCTTCGCTGTTGCGCACGGACTCTTCGGCGGTCTTGCGCGCGGTAATGTCGCGCGTGGTGACCACGACGGCGCCCACGTGGGGGTTGTGGAGCAGATTGCGGAAGGTGGAGCCAATCCAGCGGGTGCCGCCGTCCTTGCCCCGGATGCGATATTCCGCGGCGTCAAAGGCGCCGGGCTGGCGCACGAGTTCCTTCCACTGGCGACGATACTCTTCGATGTCGTCCGGGTGAATGACCTCCCATACCGGGCGCCCCAGGCGCTCTTCATCGGAATAGCCGCTGATGCTCGCATTGGGCTGGCTTCGCCACATTATTAAATTGTCAGCATCGCGGAAGTGAATGCCTTCCTGAATGTTCTCGACCACCGCACGGAATTTGGCCTCGCTCTGGCTGAGTTCATCGGCGGCGCGCCTGCGAGCGGTGATGTCGCGCGTGGTGACCACGATGGCAGCCAAATCGGGGTTGTGGAGCAGATTGCGCCAGGTAGCGAACACCCAATGGACAGTGCCATCCTTGTGCTGGATACGATATTCAGTACTGACATCACCACCGGGCTGGAGGAGCAGCGCCTCCCATTGCCGGCGAAATGCCTGCTGGTCGTCCGGGTGAACGATATCCCAGCCCGGGCGCCCGCTGCGTTCTTCGTTGGAGTAGCCGGTAATGGTTTCGTTCGGCTGGCTGCGCCACACCACCACGCTGTCTGCGTTGCAGAAGGTAATCCCTACCGTACTGCTCTCGACCACCGCGCGGAACTTGGCCTCGCTGTGGCGAAGTTCATCCACGGCGCGCTTGCTGCCGGTGATTTCGCGGATGGTGGTGATGGCGCCGACGATCTCGTGCGCCTCGTTCAACAGCGCCCTCATGCCGATGGCCGTCCAGCCGGAGCGGCCCGTCGGCAGGTTGTAGGGAATCTCAAATAACTCCGGCGGCCCGCCGGCGATGACGCTCTCCAGCTTTGCCAAGGCGCCGCTGGAGCTGATGAAGGAGAACGTGCCTCGCGGATGGAGGCCGATCATGTCAGCCGCCTTGCAGCCAGTCAACTCCTCCATATAGCGGTTCCAGTACCGGTAACGCAGGTCGAGGTCGTAGACAATAATGCCTTCATCGACGCTTTCGAGAATCTGCTCGCGCAGCACGGCGGCCGCGCGCAGAGCAGCTTCCGCCTGCCTGCGCTCGGTGATGTCGCGCACGACGCTGATCAGGGTGTTCCTGCCGCCGACGACCGCGCCGCGGGAGCTGACTTCCACCGGGAAGGTGTTGCCGTCCCTGCGCTGATGGACCGACTCGAAGAGGATGCCGCGAGTCCGGGCGACGTCCATTTGCACCGGGGCGATGGCGCGGGTGTCGGGCGCCCGCAGGTCCAGGATGCTCAGCGCGCGGAACTCTTCGCGGGTGTATCCGTACGCCTCGACGGCGGCATCGTTGACCTCCAGAATGCGGCCGTCTTCAAATCCCATGTAGAGGATGCTGTCGCGGCTGCGGTTGGCCACCAGTTCAAAGAGCTGCGCCGACGCCGCGGTTTTATGGCTTTCCGCCCCGGTGCGCAGCGCGCGCACGCCATAGGCCACGTCGGTGGCGAGGTCGGTGAGGAGTTCGATCTCTGCCTTGTCGAAGGCGTTAGGCGTGCTCGCGTAGATCGCCATGACCCCAAACAACACTCCACCATGCAGCAGCGGGAGCGCAATACCGGATGCATAGCCACGCTGCAGGGCGCGCGCTCGCCAAGGTGAGGGGAGCGATGAGTCGTGGCCATCGACAAATATCGCCGGCTGCCGGGAGCGGATAGCCACGCCCACGGGCCCTTTGCCGCCTTCGTTATCGCCCCAACTGATGTTGGAGCCGTCCAGGTAACCATCGAAAAAACCGGCGAAAGCCACCGGCTTGACCTGCTTGGCCTCGTCGTTGAGCGGATGGCCCACCCACGCCATGCGGTAGCCACCCTGCTCCACCAGCACCTTGCAGACTTCTTCCAGCAGCTGTACTTCGCCTTGCGCCTGCATCATGCGGCGGCGGCATACGACGATGGTCTCGAGCGCGCGATTCAGCCGCTGTAGCTCTGCCTGGTTCCTGGATTGTTCGGCTGTGCCGGATGGCATCAAACTCCTCCTCGCGCTCAAAGGTGCGTCACGATGGCTCCAATTGAGTGTCCACCACTATCGCTTTTTTTCACCTTAATTGCACTGCCCCGAAAGGGGCAATTGCTATACCCGTCCTTATGGTGACTCAGGTAATTGGCACGGTTCCAGGCGGGCGGAAATTA
>CAINCZ010000154.1 GCA_903847195.1 uncultured Acidobacteriota bacterium
GCTCGCGCATCACTCAGGGCGCACCCCAAGAGTACTTCCTCGTGATGCTCGCGCATCACTCAGGGCGCACCAGAACCTTATACTGGGCATAGATTTGTTTTATACAATTGCCCTCACCCCCGGCCTCTCTCCCGCATGGAGAGGGGTGATTCGTGAGTTGCGCGCGCGACTTGTGAATGATCGAATGCAACAAACAGGAACCTCACCATGAGCCTCAAATGCGGAATCGTCGGTCTGCCCAATGTCGGCAAATCCACCCTCTTCAACGCCCTGACCAAAGCCGGGGTGGCGGCGGAGAATTACCCCTTCTGCACCATCGAGCCGTCTGTCGGCGTGGTTTCGGTGCCCGACGCGCGTCTCGACAAGCTGACGGCTATCGTCAAGCCGCAGCGCGTGGTACCGGCGGTGACCGAGTTCGTGGATATTGCCGGCCTGGTCGCCGGTGCGTCCAAGGGCGAAGGCCTGGGCAACCAGTTTCTGGCCAACATCCGCGAGACCGATGCCGTATTGCATGTGGTGCGCTGCTTTGCCGACGACAATGTGATTCACGTTTCCGGGAACATCGATCCTATCCGTGACATCGAAATCATCGACACCGAACTGGCGCTGGCCGACATGGCCACTGTCGAAAAGGCGCTGCTGCGTTATCGCCGGCCGGCCAGTGCCGGTGACAAGGAAGCCAAGCTGCTGGTGGCGGTGCTCGACAAATGCTTTGCCCAGCTTGATCAGGGCAGGCCGGTACGCGCCCTTGATCTGTCCAGGGAAGAATGGCTCAACCTCAAGCCCTTCTGCCTGATTACCGCCAAGCCGGTGCTCTACGCCGCCAATGTGGCCGAGAACGGTTTCGAGAACAATCCGCATCTCGATGCCGTGCGCGAGCACGCCAGTACCGAGAAGGCCGAGGTCGTCGCTGTCTGTGCCGCGATCGAAGCCGAGATTGCCGATCTGGCCGACGACGAAAAGCAGATTTTCCTTGCCGACCTTGGCCTCGAAGAGCCGGGGCTCGACCGGCTGGTGCACGCCGGCTACCATCTGCTTGGCCTGCAGACCTATTTCACGGCCGGTCCCAAGGAAGTGCGGGCGTGGACGATCCACCGTGGCGATACCGCACCGCAGGCCGCTGGGGTCATTCACACCGACTTCGAGCGTGGCTTCATCCGTGCGCAGACCATTGCCTACGACGATTACATTACCTGTGGCGGCGAACACGGCGCCAAGGAAGCGGGCAAGATGCGCGCCGAAGGCAAGGAATACGTGGTCAAGGACGGGGATGTGCTGAACTTCCTGTTCAACGTCTGAGCAGGTATCGGATTCTGCCGCACGCGGGCGGTCTGCCGGCATCGGGCAGCCACCTGTTCACCCACACACCCGGTTGCGAACGCGGCGCGCGAGCTCACGCATAAACCCCCGCTTTCGGCTCCGGATAGCTTTCATACACATGCTCGAACAGCGCCGAGCACTTCTGGTGGTAGAGCTCGGGGGTATAGGCGCGCGGCAGGCCTTCGTCGAGGGTGGCACCGATGGCTTCCGTCAGCTTTGCCCGGGCCTGTTGTTTGTGCCGCCAGTCCAGAACCAGCAAGGCTTTGAGCCGCACCAGCAGTTCCCGCGCCACCTTTTTCACCTCGGCGCGTTCCTCGGTCGATAATTCCGGCGCCGGCCGCGTGAGGATGTCGAAGACGACCAGTTCTTCCTCGCTCATTTGCTCACGCACATGCCGTTGCTGCTCGTCGTTCAGGCTGTTGGAGAGTTTCACCAGTTGCGCGAACAGTTCCTCGATGCTGCGGCTGCCGGCGTTGTAGCTGTCGATCAGCGCCTCGAATTTCTCGGCGAAATCGGCGCGGGTGCGGTTGATCCGGATCATCTTTTCCAGTTGGGCACGGATGGCGGCCTTGAGCACTTCGAGGTCGGTGTTCTTGTGCTTCGATTGCCTGAAGCGCAGCGCCAGCGTCTCGAAGTTGAGCGTCGACAGGTCGAGTGGCGGCGGCCCGGACTCGCGGATTTCGTGACCGGTGATGGAGGCATCGAGCAGGGTGTTGATGCCGTTCATTACCTGCGAGATGTCCGGCGGGTTCGGGTTGAGCATGGCGCGAATGGCTTCGGCCAGTGTCGTCAGGCAGGCCACGCGGCCGGCAAATTCGAGCGCCGACGGGTCGGGCTTGACGGCGCTGTAGAGCGTACTGACCAGCCGTTCATGGGCAAAGAAGTCGCGGCGTAGCGGGTCGGGGGAAATCAGTGCGTTCATGCCGTCCTGAATGTGTGACAGGCGCGCCAAGCTGCCGGCGGCCGTCGCCTCGATCTCGTCCAGCATAACGCCGTGCGCGGCGCAGAACGCCGTGGCATCAACGACCGCCGTGCGCAGTTGCGCAACCAGTTGCTGCTTGTCCCTGACCGGGCTTGCCCCGCCCTTGCCCGCCCCGTAGATGGCCAGCGCCTTTTCCAGCGAGGCGAAGACGTTGGCGTAATCGACGATGACGCCGCTGTGCTTGCCGGGGAAGACGCGGTTGGCGCGGGCGATGGTCTGCATCAGCGTGTGGTTGCGCATCGGCTTGTCGAGATACACCGTCGAGCAGCTCGGCGCGTCGAAACCGGTCAGCCACATGGCGCAGACGAAAACCAGGCGCAGCGGGTCGTCGCTGTCCTTGAACCTCTCGTCGAGTCCCGGCTGTGATTCGTTCATGCGCCTGCGGTGCGGCTCGATGTCGAGGCCCAGCGCCTGCATCTGGGTGATTTCGTTCTGCCCCGGCGAGACGATCAGCGCCATGCCGGTGCCGGCCAGCACCTCCAGCCGCTGCTTCAGCTCGGCCCGGCGCAGGTCGCGCCGCGCCTGTTTGGGTGTCATCCCGCCGCCCCGCGGCTGATAGGCCAGTTCGCCCAGTTCCTGTTGCACCCGTGCCGTTTCCGCCGCCCAATGCGCCTTCACCTTGTCGTGCATGCGCAGCGCGGTGGCCTTGTCGATGGACACCACCATCGCCTTGCCCACCGCATTGGCCAGCATTCCCCGACCGAGAAAGTGCCGCACGATGTCCCGTGCCACGGTGTCCAGCCGGTCGTCGCGGGTAATCAGGTGGTATTGCCGCCCGAGCGTCTGCTCCAGCCTGGCCTCCTGCTCGGCGTCGAGGTCGGCGTCCTCGATCAGGCGATAGATGTCGTCATTCAGGTCGGGATTGACGAGCTGCAATTCCGGCGTGCGGTTCTCGTAGAACAGCGGCACCGTGGCGCCGTCTTCGATCGACTGCTGGAAGTCGTAGATCGAAACGTAGTCACCGAAGACTTCCCTGGTGCGTTCCTCGCCGGCAATCAGCGGTGTGCCGGTAAAGGCCAGAAACAGCGCCCTGGGCAGCGCGGCGCGCATGTTGAGCGCCAGCGTGTCGTACTGGCTGCGGTGCGCCTCGTCGGTGAGCACGATCACGTCTGACCGGTCGCAGAGCAACTCGGGCGTCTGGAATTTGTGCACCAACGTAAACACGTAGCGGTGGTTGCCGCGCAGCAGGTCGCGCAGGTGCGCGCCGCTGGCCGCGTGGCATTCGTCGCCCTCGGCATCGCTCACCGCGCCGGTGGCCTTGAAGGTCTTGGCGATCTGCTCGTCGAGTTCGACACGGTCGGTGACGACGACGAAGGTCCAGTTGCCGGCCAGTTTCCTCAACACCTTCTGGGCGAAGAAGACCATCGAGAAACTCTTGCCGCTGCCCTGCGTCTGCCAGAACACGCCGCCGCGCCCGTGGCCCAGCGTGCGCGCTTCGAGCATCGAGGCAATGGCGTTATTGACGCCGAGGTATTGGTGATTCTGCGCGAGAATCTTGACCAGCCCGGCCTTGTGCTCCGAAAACAGCGTGAAGTTCTCGGCAAGATCGAGCAGGCGGGATGGATCGCAGGTGCCGCGCAGCAGCATCTCCAGCGACACGCGGCGCGGTTCGTCCTCGCGGGCTATGCGCTTCCACTCGACCCAGCGCCCCCAGTCGGCGGTGAGCGAACCGACGCGGCTGTCGGTGCCGTTGCTGGCGATGAGCAGCGCGTTGCTCCAGAACAGCGCCGGAATCTGCTGCTTGTAGTGGGTGAGGTTCTCGTCGAAGGCGGCGCGCGCCGGCACCCCGGGCTTCTTGAGTTCGATCACCACCCACGGCAGACCATTGACGAAGCCGACCAGATCGGGCCGGCAGGTGTAGAGGCTGCCGACGACGCTGAACTGGCTGACCAGCAGGAAGTCGTTGTTCTCCGGGTGCTCCCAATCGACCACGCGCAGGCGTTCGGTGGTTTGCCCCCCTCGCCCTGCGGATGATGGCCCGGGGGCGAGGCTGCGGTCGGGCACGGACACCGTGATGCCCTCCTTGAGCAGGCAATAGACCTCGCGATTGGCGGCCTCCAGGCTCATCGCCGTGCGGTCGCGGGTCAGTTCGTCGACGGCGGCTTGAATGGCCTCCGGCGGCAGCGTCGGGTTGAATTGGCACAGCGCGGCGCGCAGGCGATCGACCAGCACCGCCTCGCTACGGCTCTCACGCCCAAGAGTTCCTCCGGAGCCGAAGCTCTCCTCCATCGCCGACACCGTCTGCCAGCCGAGCGCCGCAAACAGTCCGATGGCGGGCTGTTCGACCAGTTGGTCTTCACTGTAGGCATGCGTACTCATGCCACCTCCGTGGCCGGCAAAGCGGCAATGGCCGCCATTCTTTGCGTCACGGCGGCCACCCGCTGCGCATGCAGCGCATCGTAGGCCACCAATCCGGGCAAGACATTCTGAAAATCCTCACGCTGGCCGATCAGCGTAAACTGTGTCGCCAGATAACTGCACAAGGCGGGCATGCTCGCAGCAACCTCGGCCACAATCGCCGTACGCCCCTCGACCATGTTGATGATGTCTTCAAAATCGTGGCTGAACACCAGATCCGATTTGCCGCGCGTCTGAAATGCCTCGAACTTGGTGGCAAGAAAAGCCGCTGCCGAGATCAGGCGGATGCTTCTGCCGCTGGGCAGCGTCATTCGCATCGCTGAATCTGCCGCATGCGGATACCAGCGATTGGAAAAGCCCAATACGGATTGCTCGGTGGGCATCAAATCCACCAGGATCTCGCCGATGCGCCAGCGACAGATTGGCGCATCCGGCGACATATCGCGCTTGAAGCCGCGCTGGGCAAACTTTTCCTCCAGCGCATGGTAACTGCGCAAGGCCGTCACCACGGCCAGCAGGTCGACATCGTAGGTCACACGCGGCGGTGGCGCCGTCGGCGCATCGATTAACAAGCTGGCCGCACATCCGCCGACCAGGGTCAGTTCGTCGCACAAGTCCCCCAGCGCGTGGGCAACAAATTCAACGCTCTGCACATTCGGGTCGCCCGTAATCACAGGCGACTCTCGAACAGTTCTTGCGCCAGCGCCCGTTCGCGCACATTGCCGGCGCGCAGGGCATCGAAGAGGGCGAGGTTTTCGTAAAGTTCCGGGCTGCGCAACGCGGCGGCTGGGGCGGAGGGATAGATCGGAATCAGGGCCATGCCGCGCACCGAACCTTCAATCGAAGGCCACACGGGCGGCGGGTCGGCCGAGGGCGCGATCTGCGCATTCAGCGGCGCCGCCGCATGGGCCGTCGGCACCCCGGCCACCATGCTGCCGCGCACGGCCGGAAACACGTATTTGGCGCCATGGAACAAAAACTCCTTGAACGCCGGCAGCAGAATGCGCGGCCGCTTCGCCTCGAAAAACAGCAGGCGCGCAGCCTCAGCGCGCTTGAGCGCGCCATGCACTTCGGACATCGACAGCCCGGAAAATGCCGCCAGTTCGGGATAGGTCGTACCCTGATCCTCCAGTGCAGCCAGTACCAGCAGGAGATAGAAATCCTGCGGTTTGAGCACCGGTTGGCGGTTGGGGAGCTTGGACATCGCCACTCTTTCGTGTTTCGCGAAATACGAAAGTACAGAATAAACAAGGCTCTGTCAAACGGTTTTCACGCTATCGGCCCGGTCTGTTCGCAATTCGCGAATAGCGAATGCAGACCCGAATTCAGGGCGCGGACAGTGCGCCTACGTCGATCTGTCCGGAGAGCAGGCGCGGCAGCAGCAGGTCGCGGGTGCGGCGGAGGTTTTGGCTTTGGCGCTGGAGTGTTGCGGCTTGCCGCTCAAATGCTCCCGCCAACTCGCAGAACTTTTCCAGCAGCGAAGCTGGTGGAACGAGAAGCTCAAGCGTGTAGGCTTGGTTGCGACTCAAACCCGGAACGGCAGCATCGCTATTGATGAAGTTCAACGTTGGCAAAACGTAAAACAAGTACCGCAGCGGCAGGGGGGAAGTCACGAAATAGGCAGTATCAATCACGAAGAAATCTTCGTCACACCAGAACACGCTTCCGACATTTCCCTTTCGACCAACGATGATACCAGGGCCTTTGACCAACGCGGCATCATGAGTTCCGACGATGCCACTTGAGCCAAACACGGGATAGTCGCCATCGCGCCGGTCTTCTTTCTTGAGCGCTTTGCCATAGTTCAGCTCAACAACGTCACCAAACTTCTTCACCTCCCACCCCTGCGGAATCTCGCCGAGGGATGAAGCGACGCGGGGGTGGTTTTCGTGGCCGGGGAAGCGGAAGTAGACGAACCACTCGCGGTAGAGGGCGCGGGCCATAGCCTCCAGAATCTTGATGCGCCGCTGGCTGTTCTCGATGAGTTCGTCGTAGGCCGACAGGATGCTCGCAATGCGTTGCTGGACGGGGAACGGGGGCCACAACACCGAGATGGTGTGTATGTGATTTCTGTTGAGCGACGGATTAGATGCGCCAGCGTCAAGGCGCTCAAAGCCCATCGTCTGAAGAAAATAGTAGGCAAACCTCGGGTGGTTTCCGTGAAAATCCTTGATCCAAAGTGTTGTGTCGTGCGGCCAGAAGTTACCGTCTGAATAGAATACGGTGCCGAGTGTCCCCTTCCTACCGATAATGACGCCCGGCCCATGTACTTTGAAATCTGCATGAGAGGATTTGGGCCCTGATGAAGAAATCACTGGAAATGGACCGTCGCGCTGCTCGTCCTTCGTAATGTCGAAGCCACGCTGAAAGGTCAGCGCTTCGCCGAGCGGAACGGTTACCCAAGCAGCCATCCTCACGCTCCCAGGATCCCCGCCACATTCGCGGCGATGATCTGTTCCAGTTCCCGCGCCTGGGCGTTGAGCACTTCAAGTTCTTCGTTCAGCGTTTCAAGCTGTTCCTTGAAGTCCTCGTCGCTCACGTCCTCGCCCGGCGCGACACCGACGTAGCGGCCGGGGTTGAGCGACCAGCCTTGGGCTTCGATCTCAGCCAGCGTTGCCGCTTTGCATAGGCCGGGCACGTCGGCATAGGCCGGCGTGTCACCGAAGACTTCCTTGAGCTTGGCCGCTGTCTCGCCAGCGCCGACGGTTGTATCGAGCGCCTCGCCGCGATAGAGGCGGACGAGGTTGGCGATGAAGCCGATCTGCGTCGGGGTCCAGTCGCGGTGGGCACGATCCACCTGGCGGTAGATGTGACGGGCGTCGATGAAGAGCACGGTGTCGGCACGTTTTGTCTTCGCCTTGCCCTTGTCGAAGAACCACAGCGTGCAGGGTAGCGTGACGGTGTAGAACATGTTGGGGCCGACGGCGACCATGACATCCACCGCCCGCGCTTCGATCAGTTTCTGCCTTATTTCCTGCTCGGACGAACGGGCGTCCGAGGCCGAGTTGGCCATGACAAAACCGGCGCGGCCTTTGGCATTGAGCGCCGAATAGAAGAGCTGAATCCACAGGGTGTTGGCGTTGTCGGAGCGCGGCAGACCAAAGGGGAAGCGGCGGCCAGCGCCGACCATGTCTTTCAGCCGTTCCTTGTCCACCGCATTGACGTTGAAGGGCGGATTGGCGAGGACGAAATCAAACTGGCCGGTGGCGTTGTGCGGGTCATCGTAGTAGCTGTTGACGTTGCCGCCGTGGCGGATGTCGCCTTCGAGCCCATGCACGGCGAGGTTGAGGCGGCACAGGCGGCCGGTCTCGTCGGTCTTCTCGACGCCGCAGATGGCGAGTTCGGCTGCCGGGTTCTTCTGGTGCTCGGCGACGAAGCGCGCCGACTGTACGAACATGCCGCCGGAACCGCAGGCCGGGTCGAGAATGCGGCCGTGGAAGGGTTCGATGATTTCGGTGAGCAGGCGCACGATGCTGGAGGGCGTGTAGAACTCGCCGCCACCCTGCCCCTCGGTCATGGCGAAAGCGCCAAGGAAGTATTCGTAGATGCGGCCGAAGGCGTCGTAATCCAGCGTTGCAGGGATCTCGGACACCTTTTTCAGCAGTTCCTTGAGCGTGGTGCTGGTTAAGAGGTTGAAGGTCTTGGGCAGCACGCCGGCAAGCGTCGGATTGTGCTTCTCGATCTAGCGCATCGCGGCATTTACTTTGGCGCCGATGTCGGCGCCCTCGGGCAGCGTCAGAAGGTAGTCGAAGCGCGCCTCGGGGGCGAGGTAGAGGATGCCTTCGGCGTGGTAGGCGGCGGGTTCATCGACCCGGCTGCTTCGTCTGGAAGATGCGCTGGTACCCTCAAGCTTGGTGCGTTGAATGGCGAAGCGCACTTCGGCAAAGCGCAGGAAGATCAGGCCGAGGATGGGGCCGGAGTATTCCTGCGCCTTGAGGCCGGAATTGGCGCGGAACTGGTCGGCGGCATCCCACAGGCGCTTTTCGAGCGAACTGGAGGCGGCGTCTTTTTCGGAAGGGGCGATCCATTGCATGGTCGGTCGGTCATCCTGCCTGAGGTGCGCTACCGCCTTGAATGGCAATAGCTGGGGGAAAGCTCTTATTGTCCGATAAAACCTGTCGGGCCGTAACTGTTATATGCGCTTACCATTCCCGTTCGGCCGCTTTAGGCTGTTCCATGTTTCTGAAAGAAAAGGATTCATCGATTCAACAGCCGGCAACTACAATGGCGGCATGACTCCGCTTGCCGCCACAGACTCCGCCATCACCGCGCCCGCCCGCTACCGTGGCCGCTTTGCCCCTTCGCCAACCGGGCCCCTGCA
>CAINCZ010000155.1 GCA_903847195.1 uncultured Acidobacteriota bacterium
CGTATCTCTCCCGTTTTGGTTTTTCCCCCTGATTTTGTGATTGAAACCCGCAGATCATTTTCCGCCATAGGGTCGGAGGCACGTCCGCGATTGTGATTAGTAGTAAATTCCTCGAACATTTGTTGCTCCTAAAAAAGGTTAGTTCCCGTGCATCGCCGGGCTGTTCACAAACCGATCCAACGCATCTTCGACTACCCCCGGCATGGTCGCCGTGGTCACGTCATCGAAAGTCCGCACCTTGGGCGGCGGCAACCGCACCGGCTCCCGGCCCCCGTTCAACGCCACCAGCTTCTTCCACGCACCCTCCAGCCGGAAGTTGAACTGTTCGATGGCGTCGGCCAGCACGTCGATGTAGTTGTCATCGCGCGGCACCTGGATGATGAACTCGGGGAATTCCGGGCAGTAGCTCATAAACCACCAATGGGCGGCACCGGTCACGAGCATCGACGCCTGGACCTGGCCGCGGTACTCATCGGGCAATCCGACGTCCAGCAGGTACTTCGCGTGCGTCTCGGGCTTGGGGCATTTCGTCTCCACGCCGACATTCGATCCGAGAATCAGGGCATCCGGCGAGCATCCAGCGGTTCCGTCATCCGTGGTGACAAACCCCACGCGCTCGAGGTCAAGGCCGGTTTCGAGGGTGAAGGTGGGGAGGGCGTCATCTTCCAAAACCTTCCCGCGGTCCATGTCGAACGTGCCGGCGAACGCGTCCAGCGGGCGGCCAAGCCAGCGCTCCGCGATCTTTTCGGCGAGGTAGGAGTCAACGCCCTTCCCCTCGCTGATTTTGCCTCTGGCTGTCACGAGAACGCCCACCTGAGAGGCGGTGACGATGCCCGCCCGCACGGCGAGCCACTCGGGCGTGCCCTGCACCATTCGATGAATCTTCACGCCTTCGCTCCTTTCAGCCACTTCTCGAAGCTGTCCATCCGTTGCTCCATTTCCGCGATCTCGCGGCAGAGAATGTCCACGCGCCGCGTCTGCTCGGCCACGCGTGCGGCGAGCGAGGGCGTCTCCCCCGCCTCCTCGCGCTGGGCCTCCTCCTCCTGGCGGTCATGCTCGGCGGCGGGGTTGGTGCGATGTACGCCGCTATGCCCCGCGACCGCTTCGCATTGGCCCCCCGGCGTCATGACTGGGCAGCGCACTTGTCCCGCAGTGGCGAGGTCGGCTCGGGTCGGGGAGGTCATCGCCCCAGCCGTACGCAAAAACTGCTCACCATCTTTAATGGCGTCTATCATGGTATTCTCCTTAAAAACCGCCTGGAAGCTTGCGCCGCTGTCAACACATGCCGGCCTCGCCCGTAACGATGTCACCATCTGGACGACCGGACCAGGCGGAAGATCATGAACGGCCTTGCGCCGCGATCCACTCGTCCATAACGATCCGCAGCATGGCGGAAAGCGACAGGTGGCCTAGTCCGCGACCGGCGAACGCCGTGCGGATCGCCGGGAACCGCTTCGTGTCCGCCAAGGAGATGCTGTTGGCGCCCGCACGCCGGGGAGGCGTCTTGATTTTGGTCGTCGTCATGACTTTTCCTTTTCTGAGAATTCCTGATAGATTACCCGCGATTTTCAGCGGGTCAAGAGAA
>CAINCZ010000156.1 GCA_903847195.1 uncultured Acidobacteriota bacterium
AGATTCGTGCGATACCCGGAGTGAGTGACGTGTTGATTCCACAGGACGTGGATTATCCCGCGATCCGGCTGAACGTGGATCGTAAACGGGCCAGCGAACTTGGCGTGTCGTCGAAGGAAGTGATCGGCAACGTAATTACCGCGCTCACCTCTGACCAGATGATTGCGCCCAGTTTCTGGGTAGATCCGAAGAGCGGCAACCAGTATTTCCTGACCGTCCAATACCCGGAAGACCTCGTGAAGAACATTGATGATTTGCGCAGCATCCCCTTGCGTTCGGCGGGCAACCCGCGAACCACGCGGCTAGACGCTGTGGCCACACTCCAGCACACACATTCGCCGACCGAGGTGGACCATTATCAACTCCAGCGTGTCATCGATGTGTTCGTGGCGCCGCAGGGTGAAGACCTGGGCAGGATCACCGCCGCCATTGAGAAGCTGGTGGCCGAAACCAAACGCCCCGAGGGGACGCGCGTCACACTGCGCGGCATGGTGCAAGGTATGCGCCAATCATTCCGCAGCTTCGGACTCGGGCTGATCTTGGCCGTGATTCTGGTCTATCTCATCCTCGTCGCGCAGTTCAAATCGTGGGTGGATCCATTCCTGATTCTGCTCGCCGTACCCACGGGACTCATGGGCGTGATGCTCACCCTCGTGCTGACGGACACCACCTTGAACGTGATGTCGCTGATGGGCATAGTCATGATGGTCGGCATTGTCGTGTCCAACAGCATCCTCATCGTGGATTTCGTACACCGGCTTCAGGGCGAGGGCAAGCCGCTCCAGGAGGCGCTCACCTTGGCGTGCCGGGTCCGGTTGCGCCCCATCCTGATGACTTCGCTGGCAACACTGATCGGCCTGCTGCCCATGGCGTTGAAACTTGGCACCGGCACGGAATCCTATGCCCCACTGGCCCGCGCCATCATCGGCGGCCTCGCCTGCTCCGTGGTGTTGACCATGTTCATCGTACCCGCCGCGTACCTGCTGGTTTACCGGCGCAAGAGCGATGCGCTCCCCGAGATCAAGGAAACCGCATGAAGATCGCCAAACTCAGCCTCGCCGTCATGCTCAGTATCCTCGCCGCGCATGCTGCGGAACCGCCGTCCTTGACCCTCCGGGCAGCGCGCGAAGCCGCGTTGCACAACCATCCACGGATCTCCCGCGCCGGCCTTGAAGCGCTGGCCGCCAACGAGGTGGTGACCCAGGCACGCGCCGGCTTCCTGCCCACCGTAACGTTCAACGCCACTGCCGTCGATACGGGCAACGACAACACCCGTATCGCCGCCGGCGGCCTGAACAATCCGGCTATCTACGCACGGAACGCTGAAGGCATTTCGGTGACGCTGCTCCTCACCGACTTCGGCCGGACGCAGCACCTGCTGGATAGTGCGCGCCTGCAATCCCGCGCGCAAGCCGCCAGCACGACCGCCACGCGCGACGAGGTCGTCTTGCATGTCGATGTGGCCTTCTACACGGCGCTCAAGGCGCAAGCCGTTCTGGCTGTCGCCAGCCAGACGCTGGAGACGCGCAAGATGCTGCTCGACCAAGTGGGCGCGCTGGCCCGCAACAAGCTCAGGTCCGACCTTGATCTTAGTTTCGCGCGCGTCACCTACGAAGAAGGCAACCTCCTCGTCGCCAAGGCCACGACCGATCTGAAGACCGCCCTCGCGACACTCGCCAACGTCCTCGGCGAGCGTGAACTCCGCCCCTTCCATCTGGTCGCGGAACCCCTGCCGACGCCAGCCGCCGTCGAGCCCGACGCGCGGATCAAACAGGCCCTTGCCCAACGCCCTGATCTCGCCAAGCTCAGCCTTGAGCTTGTCGCCGCCACACAGCAGGCACAGGCTCAAAAAGCCTTGAACTATCCCGTCATCAGCGCCTTCGGCAGCGGGGGTATCATCCCGTTTCGCGACGAGACACACCTCAACGACCGCTACATCGCCGGCGGCGTCAACCTGAGCCTACCGCTATTCGATGGCTCGCTGAACAGCGCCAAGCGCGCCGAGGCCGAGTATCGCGCCCGTGCCGCCGCCGAGAAATTACGCGACGCCGAGAACGCCGCCGTCTTCGACATCCGCGCCAGCAACCTCAACGCCAATTACGCTTTCGAGCGCCTCGACCTGACCCGGAAGCTCTTTGAAAACGCCAGCCAAGCGTTTCTATTAGCGCAGGCTCGCTATAAAGTCGGCAGCAGTTCGATCATCGAATTGAGCCAGGCCCAGTTGAGCAAGACCACCGCGGCGATCGCCAACACTAGCGCGACATACGACTATCAAATCCAGCGCGCCATCCTAGATTTCCAAAGTGGCGCGATGCATTGATCTCCACTACCGCTGCTTTAGAAGTTGAACAGGGCCTGAGCGTAAACCCCATCGGCGGCCACGGTCCCAGCGCTGGTCGCCATAGGCCAGCTCCTGCCGCCCGACCTTGAGTTGCAGCGGCGCTGCCTTGAGGTCGCCCAGTTGCGCGTAGCCCTGGTGCAAGTCCAGCCGGTTCACATCGGGATTGGGGCTGCGGTTATCGCCGCTGGCGGTGCTGTTGCGGCCCTCCACAAAGAACGTCAGCCAGGAGGTCGGCGTATAGCCGATGTGGCCGGTCTCCCGCAGCTGCAGACAGGTGTCGCTGTTGGCCTTATTCTTGGTGCCGGGATTCCGGACGAAATCGTTGTTCGCGAACGGGCCGGCGCCGTCCCGCGCCTGGTCGCGGATGCGCAGTTGGCCGCCCAGGTCCACCTGCTGCCACGCCGGCACCTGTGCGCGCAGCGCATCGTTCAACAGGCCGGGGTCCGGTGCCACGGCGGCTGACGCCGGACCTGTCGCCGGCGCGTCGGCCGCCCCGACCTGGGCGCACAGCAGTCCCGCCGCCACCAGCAGCACCCAGCCCCCGCTCACCTCTCGCCCCACCGTTTGTTTTGTCACGCCGATACAGTTACGGGGAAAGCGCTGCCTGACGCAAACCAATTTTACGGCAGAATCATTGAAAGACGGAGGAATGCGAGCGGGCCTATATCGAGGCATACGCTCCCGCTTCTTAAGACATGATTTTGCCGTAAATGAATCTGTCGTTTATTCCAACCGCGGCACAATCCA